>DATGOH010000170.1:0-4343 GCA_035306165.1 Ferdinandcohnia sp. | reverse complement strand
GCCGATGTTCCATCAAATCGAGGGCCTCTACGTCGATCGCAAGGTGAGCTTCGCCGAGCTCAAGGGCACCCTCGCCGAGGTGGCGCGCGGCATCTTCGGGCCCGAGGTGCGCACGCGTTTTCGACCGAGCTTCTTCCCCTTCACCGAGCCTTCGGCCGAGGTGGACGTCTCCTGCGTGATCTGCGGCGGGACGGGCCGCGCCGACGGCAAGCGGATAAAGCTCGCGGCACCCGCGCCGGATCCGCTGCGGCCCGACACCTCCATCGGCGCGCCGGCGGAGGCGGACGGCGAGGGTTCCACCTGCCGGGTGTGCAAGGGCACCGGTTGGCTCGAGATCCTCGGGGCGGGCATGGTCGACCCGGCCGTCTTCCGCCACGCCGGCTACGACCCCGACCAGGTCTCGGGCTTCGCCTTCGGCCTGGGCGTGGAGCGCATCGCCATGCTCCGCTACGGGATCGACGACCTGCGCCTGCTCTTCGACAACGACGCGCGCTTCCTCGCGCAGTTCTGAGGTGATCGATGCGGATCTCCACGCGCTGGTTGGCCGAGTGGGTCGAGCCCCTGCCGTCGCCGGAGGAGCTCGCGGATCTGCTGACCCGGATCGGGATCGAGGTGGAGGCCGTCGAACGGCTGGGCCAGGGGCTCGACCGCGTGGTCGTCGGCCAGGTGCTCACCAAGACGCCCATCGAGGGATCGACCAAGCTCAACCTCTGCACCGTGGACGCGGGGCAGGGCGAGGCGCTCTCCATCGTCTGCGGCGCGGCGAACTACCAGGTCGGTGACAAGGTGCCGACCGCGCTGGTGGGCGCCGTCCTCCCCGGCGGCTTGCGCATCGAGGCGCGCAAGCTGCGCGGCGTGCCCTCCCACGGCATGCTGTGCTCGGCGAGCGAGCTCGGGCTGGAGGAGGAAAGCCAAGGCCTGCTCATCCTCGAGCCGGACGCTCCGGTGGGCGCGCCCATCGCCCACGTGCTCGGGCTCGACGACGTGGTGCTCACCATCAACGCCACGCCCAACCGCCCCGACTGGCTCTCCCACCTCGGCGTGGCGCGCGAGGTGGCGGCGGCCACCGGTGCGCGGCTGCGCCGGCCCGAGATCGACCTCCGGGAGGAAGGCCGCGGAATCGAAGACGCGGCGCAGGTGGCGATCGAGTGGGAGGAGCGCTGCGGCCGCTACGCCGCGCGCGTCGTGGAGGGCGTGCGCTTCGGCCCCTCGCCGCGGTGGATGCAGGCGCGGCTCCTCGCCTGCGGCATGCGCCCGCTCGGCAACCTGATCGACGTCACCAACTACGTGCTGCTGGAGACCGGCCAGCCGCTGCACGCCTTCGACCTCGACCGCGTGACGGGCGCGCGCATCCGCGTGCGGGCCGCGAAGGAGGGCGAGCGCCTCGTCACCTTCGACGGCAAGGAGCGCACGCTCTGCGCCGACGACCTCGTCATCGCCGACGCCGAGCGCGCGCTGGTGCTCGCCGGCGTGATGGGCGGCGAGGATGCGGAGGTGACCGAGGCGACCACGCGCGTGCTCATCGAGAGCGCGCACTTTTCGGCTTCGGGCATCCGGCGGAGCGCCAAGCGCCACCAGATCCATTCGGAGTCGTCCCATCGTTTCGAGCGCGGTACCGATCCGGAGGCCGTGCGCTTCGCCCTCGACCGCGCCGCCCAGCTCATGCGTGAGCTGGCGGGCGGGACGATCGCCCGCGGGGTGATCGACCTCTACCCGGGGCGGCGCGAGCCGGAGCGCGTGCGCCTGCGCTTCGGACGGGTGTCCGCTTTGCTCGGAACGACGGTCCAGGCCGAGGAGAGCCGCGCGCTGCTCACGCGCCTGGGCTTCGAGGAACTCGAGGCCGACGAGGCGGGCGCGACGTACCGGGTCCCGAGCTTTCGCGTGGACGTCTCGCGCGAGGCCGATCTCGTGGAGGAGATCGCGCGCCTGCACGGCTACGACGCCATCCCGGAGGCCCTTCCCTCGGCGGCGAGCGCGGTGCCCGCGGTGACCCTGCGGGCGCGTCTCGCCGAGCGCGCGGCGCGAGCGCTGTCGGCCTGCGGGCTCGACGAGGCGGTCCACCTCGCCTTCGCGGATCCCGAGGAGGACGCCGCGCTCCTGCGCGCGCCCACGGATTTCGTGCGGCTGCGCAATCCGATCGCGGAGCACCAGAGCGCCATGCGCACTTCGCTCCTCCCCAACCTGCTGCGCACGGTGGGGTTCAACCTCAACCGCGGCGCGGAGGCGGTCCGCCTCTGGGAGCGGGCGCGCGTCTTCCTCCCGGCCGCGGGCCGGGACACGCCGGTCGTGGAGGAGGAGCACCTGGGCGGCGTGATCTTCGGGCCGGCCGAGCCTCCGGGTTGGGCGAGCTCCGACCGGGCGGCGGACTTCTACGACCTCAAGGGCGTGGTCGAGACGGTGCTCGACGCCTGGGGCATTCACGGCGCCACCTGGGAACCTTCCGACGCGCCGTACCTCCATCCGCGCTCGGCTTGCGCCGTGCGGGTGGGGGAGGTGGAGCTCGGCGTGTTGGGCGAACTCCATCCCCTTGCGGCGGAGGTCCTCGAGCTTCCGCGCGGGGTGCTGGTCTTCGAGCTCTCCCTCGCGGCGGCGGAGAAGGTGGCCGAGCCGATGCCGCGCTACCGCGGCGTGCCGAAGTTCCCCGCCGTGCTGCGCGACCTCGCGGTGGTGGTGTCCCGCGACGTGACGGCCGCGCAGGTGGAGGCCGTGCTGCGGGGGCCGCACGGCAAGGGCCTGGTCGAGGAGGTCCGCCTCTTCGACGTCTACGAGGGGCCGCAGCTCGGCGAGGGGATGAAGAGCCTGGCCTTCGCCATCCGTTACCGCGATCCGGAGCGGACGCTCTCCGACCGCGAGGTGGCGCCGGTGCACGAGGCCCTCGTGGCCGCGCTCGGCCGCGAGCTCGGCGCCAAGCTGCGCGGCTGAGTCCGCTTGCCGGACGGGCGCGACGAGGCCATCGTGGAGGCCATGACGCCGCCCGAACAGGGGGCGGGGAGGGTGCTGGCCCTCCTCGCGCTCCTTCTGGCCTGGGTGCCCTGGCTGGGGGTCGCGCTCGCCCTCCTGGGCTTCTTCGTGGGTTCCCGGGCCGGGCGGCCGCGGCTCTGGCTCGGTTTCGCCCTGGGCCTCGGCATTCTGTTCACCCTGGCGTTCCATCTCCTCCCCACAGGCAGCTTGGAGGCCGGAGACCCGCGTTTGGACCTTTTGGAGGAGCGAATCCAACCCGCCGGGAATCCAAGGGAAATTGATCGCCTCCCTTGACAGGGGAGGGGGACCTCGGACAACCTTCGAGCTCATGACGAAGGCGGAGATCATCGAGGGCATCTACGAGCGTGTGGGCTGCTCCAAGAAGGAGGCGGCCGAGATCGTCGAGACGGTCTTCGAGACCATCAAGCAGGCCCTCGAGCGCGGGGAGAAGGTGAAGATCTCCGGCTTCGGCAACTTCGAGGTGCGGCACAAGAAGGAGCGCGTGGGCCGCAACCCGCAGACCGGCGAGGAGATCGTCATCGAGGCCCGGAGCGTCCTCGTCTTCCGGCCTTCGCAGCTGCTCAAGGCGGCCATGAACGATGGCCACCCGCTGCGCCGACGCCTCGCCTCCGCCTCGTGAACCGCGACGGCGCGCAGGGGCTGAACGACGCCACACCGAGGTGCGCCGGAAGCGGGCTTTCTCACTTGACCCGGAGCCGCGGCTGGCCTAGAAGGTCGCTCGGCAACGACCCCATGCTGGCGGGACGTAGCGCAGCCTGGTAGCGCACTTGCTTGGGGTGCAAGTGGTCGCTGGTTCAAATCCAGTCGTCCCGACCAAGAAGGCCCCGGAATCCTCCAAGGATTCCGGGGCCTTGCTTTATGGGGAGACGGCGGCGCCGGCGCGGCTTCGGCGTCGAGCGCGCGTGGAGGCGGTCCGGCCGGACGGAAGGGCTTGATCGGCCCTGGGGGAGGGGTATCTTCGCGGCCCACGGGCGCGCCCCGGCGCGCCGATTTCCGAGCCGCCCGCCGCTCGGGGCGGGCCCCAGGAGGCACCATGGCACGCGAGACGATTCGGACGGACGAGGCCCCCCAGGCGATCGGTCCCTACTCCCAGGCGGTGAAGGTGGATTGCGGGAAGATGGTCTTCTGCTCGGGGCAGATCCCCCTCGACCCGAAGACGGGACAGATGATCGAGGGCGACGTGGCCGCGCAGACCCGGCAGGTGATGGAGAACCTCCGGGCGGTGCTCCAGGCCGCGGGCGCCACCTTCGCCAACGTGGTGCGTTGCAACATCTTCCTGGCCGACATGAACGATTTCGCCGTGGTCAACGAGGTCTACGGCAGCTACTTCCCGGAGAATCCGCCGAGCCGCGCCACGGTGC
>DATGOH010000169.1:0-12216 GCA_035306165.1 Ferdinandcohnia sp. | reverse complement strand
ACGGGCGAGCCGACTTTCGTGCCAGGCCTCTCGGTGGTTCTCTTCGAAGGCCGGAGCGTGGCGCTCGCCACGTGTAGCCAGGAACCGTGAGTGCCGCCCCTTCGCTCGACGAGCCTCGCGTCCGCCGTCGTCCGTCCTCCGCCCGCGGGAAAAAAAGGGCCGCCGGGGAAATCCCGGCGGCCCCAGCGGACCCAGAGGGGGAGGGGGGACCCCTGAGTCCTGACTCGCGTCGGCCTCGCGGCCGCTCGACTCCGAAACCCACCGCCGTGTCTTCGCATTCCGCCGTGCGGCCTGGGCCTCGTCGTGGCCCAAGTATAGGATCCCCTGGCCGGAAGGCTCAAGGCTAATTCGCAAGTTTTCGCAGTTATGAAAGTTGCTGACCCCTTCCTCCGCCGCCTCCTCGATCGGCTGGGCGCCTCGCTCGCCGAGTTCGGCATCGATCGGCGGGCGGCGGTGGTGGCGGCGCACAGCGGCGGCGTGGACTCCACGGCGCTGCTTTGGCTGCTGTGCCGGCTCCCGCGCCATCGGCGGCCCGCGATCGAAGCGGTCTGCGTGGACCACGGCCTGCGGCCCGAGTCCTCCAGGGATGCGCGGCGCGCCGTGGAGATCGCGCGCTCGCTCGGCGTGCCGGCGCGCGCGGTGCGGGTGGAATGCGGCCGGGAGGGCGGCATCGAGGCCGGCGCCCGGCGGGCGCGCTACGCGGCCCTGGCGAACGTCGCCGCGGGGCGGCCGATCCTCACCGCGCACACCGCCGACGATCAGGCGGAGACGGTCCTCTACCGTCTGGCCAAGGGCGCGGGGAGGCGAGGCCTCGGCGGAATCCGTCCGCAGGCGCGGGTGGAGGGAGGGCGCATCCTGCGCCCCTTGCTCGGGACGCGGCGGTGCGAGCTCGAGGAGGTGATCCGCCGCGCGGGCCTCGAGGTGGTGGAGGATCCGACGAACGCCGCCTCCGTTTTCGTGCGCAACCGGATCCGCCGCGAGATCCTGCCCGGGCTCGAGGCCGTCGTCCCCGGCGCGACTGCCGCACTGGCGCGGGCGGCCGCACTGGCTCGAGACGACGAGGCCTACCTCGCTCGCAGGGCGGGGCGGATGCGCGAGGCCCTCCGCCACGCGGGAGGAGGGGTGGACGCGCGGCGTCTGGCACGGCTGCCCCGCGCGCTCGCTTCCCGCATCGTCCGCTCGCTCGCCGCGGAGGTGGGGCAGACGCCGTCGGCCGTGCAGGTGGAAGCGATTCTCGGAATCCTTTGCGGGGGTGGGGAGGTTCGCCTCTCCGATGCGTGGGTGGCTCGCTGCCACGACGGTCGGCTCGCCTTCGAACACCTGCCGCGAGAACGACGAATCGGCGTTTGAGGCATCTCATGGGAGCCGACCGTCGGTTCGAGGAACGAAGACGGTCCACGAGGGGTTTGGGGGAAGCTGGGAGAGTTCGCCCGGCGGGTGGCGGCCGGACGCCTTTCCTTGAGGAGCCGCCCGCGAATTGGTTACGTTAGGCGTCCCTCGTTGCAGGGGCAGAGGTGCCAAAGCTCGTGAGACAGTCCTACAAGACGGTTCTGCTGTGGGTGGTGCTGATCGTCATGTTCGTCAGCTTCTACCAGTTCTTCAACCACAGCGGGACCGACATCCGGGAGACGGCCTGCTCCGACTACCTGGCGAAGGTGGAAACGGGCGAGGTCGAATCCGTCACGATCAAGGGGAACACCCACTCCTACGTGCTGCGCGGCGACACGACCGAGTACCGGACCTCCGGGCCGGTCGGCGACGCGCTTCTCGCGAGCCTCCAAAAGAGCGGCGCCCGCTTCTCCTTCGAGAAGGAGGAGCAGGGATCGGTGTGGCTGCAGCTCCTGCTCCAGGGCCTGCCGATCGTCTTCCTGCTGGTGATCTTCCTCCTCTTCATGCGCCAGATCCAGGGCAGCGGGGGCAAGGCGATGGCCTTCGGCAAATCGAAGGCGAAGCTGCTCTCCGAGGTGCAGAACAAGATCACCTTTGCCGACGTGGCGGGGATCGACGAGTCGAAGGAGGAGCTGGAGGAGATCGTCGCCTTCCTCAAGGATCCCAAGAAGTTCACGCGCCTCGGCGGCCGCATCCCCAAGGGCGTGCTGCTGATGGGCCCGCCGGGGACCGGCAAGACGCTGCTCGCGCGGGCGGTGGCCGGCGAGGCCGGAGTGCCCTTCTTCTCCATCTCCGGCTCGGACTTCGTGGAGATGTTCGTGGGCGTGGGCGCCTCCCGCGTGCGCGACCTTTTCGAACAGGGCAAAAAGCACGCCCCCTGCATCATCTTCATCGACGAGATCGACGCGGTCGGCCGGCACCGCGGCGCCGGCCTCGGCGGCGGCCACGACGAGCGCGAGCAGACCCTCAACCAGCTCCTCGTGGAGATGGACGGCTTCGAGTCCAACGAGGGGGTCATCCTCATCGCGGCCACCAACCGGCCCGACGTGCTCGATCCCGCGCTGCTGCGCCCCGGCCGCTTCGATCGCCGCATCGTCGTGCCGCTGCCCGACGTGCGTGGTCGCGAGGGCATCCTCAAGGTGCACACGCGCAAGACCCCGCTCGCGTCCGACGTCGACCTCGAGGTGCTGGCGCGCGGAACCCCCGGCTTTTCCGGCGCGGACTTGGAAAACCTGGTCAACGAGGCGGCGCTGCACGCCGCGCGCAAGGGCCAGGACCGCGTGACGATGGCGGACTTCGAGGCGGCCAAGGACAAGGTGATGATGGGCACCGAGCGGCGGTCGCTGGTGATGTCCGAGAAGGAGAAGCGAACCACCGCCGTCCACGAGGCCGGCCATGCGTTGGTCGCCAAGCTCCTGCCGGACACCGACCCGGTGCACAAGGTCACCATCATCCCGCGCGGCCGCGCGCTCGGCGTCACCCAGCAGCTTCCCGCCGAGGACCGCCTGAGCATCACCCGGGAGTACGCGCTCAACCGCATCGCCATCCTCATGGGCGGGCGGGTGGCCGAGGAGCTCGCCTTCGACGGCCAGAAGACCACCGGTGCCGGCAACGACATCGAGGTCGCCACCAACATGGCGCGCAGCATGGTCTGCGAATGGGGCATGAGCGACAAGCTGGGGCCGCTCGCCTTCGGCAAGAAGCAAGGCGAGGTCTTCCTCGGCAAGGAGATGGGCTACGCGCCGGACTACTCCGAGCAGACCGCGCGCGACATCGACGAGGAGGTGCGCCGCATCGTGATGGAGCAGTACGAGCGGGCGCGCAAGCTCCTCCAGGACAACTACGACACCCTCATGGCCATCGCCGACGCGCTGATGGAGCACGAGACCCTCGAGGGCCAGGACCTCGACGTCATCATCGCCGGCGGCAAGTTGGAAAAGCCCAAGCCGCCGCCGGCGGCGACCGGCGCTCCCGTCCCGCAGGAGAAGGAGCGCAAGACGCCCGTCCTCGGCGCGCTCGAGGGGCTGGGCAAGCTCGAGCCGGGCAAGGCCTGAGGCGGGCCCATTTCGGTCTGCGCACCTCGGCCGGGGTATCCACCCCGGCCTTTTCGTAGGAGATCCGCGCAGGAATCTCCGAGGAAAAGGGCATGGAGATCCGCGTCCGCTTCGTTTCCGTCGATGGCTTGGAGGCGCTCCACCACGGGCTGACGGCGCTCGGCTTTCCCGCTCCCGCCCGCGAGATGCTCGCGAGCGGCTCCATGCAGGGGCATCTCCTCGTCACGGGCCTCTCCGCCGAGGCGCTCGCGGTCTGCCGCGAACTCGCCGCCCGCGCGGAGATGCCGCGGCTCGTCGAGGGTGCCACGCCGGGCGCCTTGTTGATCTCGGGTCGGCTCGGCGCATTCAAGCTGTTGGGCGAGGCCCTGCAGCGACGCGCGGACGTGGAGGGCGCCGCCGTGTGCGGCGGCAAGATCCTCCGCGCCTGCTTCTACGCCGGCGAGCGGCCGGTGGTGCGGGTCCGCGACCTCGTGCTCGGTGCGGGACCGGCGCAGGTGATGGGCATCCTCAACGTCACGCCCGACTCCTTCTCGGACGGTGGCACGCTGCTGTCCGAGGAGGCGCTGCTTCGGCGCGCCGAACTCCTCGTGGAGGCCGGGGCCACCCTCCTCGACGTGGGTGGCGAATCCACCCGCCCGCGGGGGATCTACGGCGAGGGTGCGCGGCCGGTGGACGCCGCGGAGGAGCGCGCGCGGGTGGAGCCGGCGGTGCGCGCGCTCCGGCGCCGTTTCCCCGACGTCGTGATCTCGGTGGACACCTCGAAGGCCGAGGTGGCGCGCGCCGCCCTGGGCGAGGGCGCCGACCTGGTCAACGACGTCCGCGGCCTGAAGGACGACGAGCTGGCGCGCGTGGTCGCCGAATCGGGCGCTCCCTGCTGCTTGATGCACATGCCCGCCGAGCCGGACGAGATGGCGCGCCACACGGACTACGAGGACGTGGTGGGGGAGGTTGCCGAGGCTCTGGTGGCGCGGGTGGACGCGGCGATCGCGCGGGGCGTGCGCCCGGACGGCATCCTGGTCGACCCCGGCTTCGGCTTCGGCAAGACCTTCGGGCAGAACCTCGTTCTCTTGCGCGAGCTGGAGAACCTCCGCGCTTCGGTTGGCCGGCCGATCCTGGTGGGCACCAGCCGCAAGGGCTTTCTGGGCCACGTGACCGGACGGCCCGTGGGGGAGCGCGATGCGGCCACGGCGGCGAGCGTGGCGGTCGCCATCGCCCACGGTGCCGCCGTGGTGCGGGTGCACGACGCCGCGGCCTGCCGCGACGCCGTGCTCGTGGCCAGCGCGGTGGCGCAGGCCACGGAGGCTGGACGCCTCTTCACCGAGGCGGAATGAATCAGTCCCCGGTGACCGTCCGGGTCCAGCCGAAGGTATCGGGCACGGTGCCGTACTGGATCCCGGTGATGGTGTCGTAGAGGCGGCGGGAGAGTTCGCCCATGGTCCCGTCGCCGACCACCATGGCCTCGCCCTTGTAGAACAGCTCCTTGACCGGCGAGATCACCGCTGCGGTTCCGGTGCCGAAGACCTCGCGGAGGTCGCCGCGCGCGTGCGCCTCGCGCACCTCGTCGATGGAGATCGCGCGCTCGGTCACGGGGACCTTCCAGGAGCGCAATAGCCGAAGCACGCTGTCGCGCGTGATCCCGGGGAGGATGCTGCCGCCGAGCTCGGGCGTGACGACCTCGTCGCCGATGCGAAGGAAGAGGTTCATCGTGCCCACCTCCTCCAGCCAGCGGTGCTCGGCGGCATCCAGCCAGAGCACCTGGGCGTAGCCCATCTCCTTGGCCTTCTCGGAGGCGAGGAGGCTGGCGGCATAGTTCGCGCCCGCCTTCACGGCGCCGAGGCCGCCGCGCGCCGCGCGCGAATACTTTGGCTCCACCCAAATCTTCACCGGGTCGAAGCCCTCGGCGTAGTAGGCGCCCACCGGCGAGAGAATGACGAAGAACAGGTACGACTTCGAAGGCCGCACGCCGAGGAAGGGCTCGGTGGCCACGAGGGTGGGGCGGATGTAGAGCGCGGTGCCCTCCGCGTGCGGCACCCAGTCCTTCTCCACCGCCACCAGCTCCATGATCATCTGCAGCATGTCCTCCTCGGAGATGGGAGGCATGCAGAGCCGTCGGGCGCCGTCCGCCATGCGGCGGCAGTTCTCCTCCGGGCGGAAGAGGCGGATGACGCCATCCTTGCCGCGGTAGGCCTTCAGGCCTTCGAAGAGCTCCTGGCCGTAGTGCAACACCGCGGCGGCGGGGTCGAGCTGCAGAGGGCCGTAGGGGACGATCCGTGCGTCGTACCAGCCCTTGCTCTCCTCGTACCGCGCCACGAGCATGTGGTCGGTGAAGATGCGGCCGAAGCCGAGGCTGTTCTCGTCCGGTCGAGCCTTCCGCCGCTCGACCAGCTCCCTGTGGATCTGCATGGTGCTGCTCCTGATGTGCGTCGCGCCGGAAGCGGCCGCGCACCCCCCTTTGGGTGGGGCCGGCACGGAGGCGGGACGAGAATTCTGGCGCATGTTCGGCCCGATGGACGCCAAGGTCAACCCTCGGGACGCATCCACCGAGCAGGCAAGCCTTTTTCGTTCGACGGACAACTCGACGGGCACGGGTATGCAGGAAGGTCGACTCGTGTTAGGACGCACTGCGGCAAAAGGCCGTACCGAGGCGGCGGAGAGCGGAAGGCGATTCGTGACTGCAGCAAGTGCGGAGGGCGCGGCCGAGCGACGGGACCAGGCGCTCGTTGGGTCGTAGGGCTCGCCTTGCAGGGCATCGAGCACCACGTCTACCTTCGCCGCGGAGGGGAGGAACCCGATGAAGTTGGTGAGTGAAAAGGGCGTGGAAAGAAAGCTATTTGGAACCGATGGCGTGCGGGGCATCGCGAACGTCCATCCGATGACGGCCGAGATGGCGCTCCAGTTGGGGCGCGCGCTCGCGTACAAGATTCGGAACGGAAATCACCGGCACAAGGTCGTCATCGGCAAGGACACCCGGCTCTCCGGCTACATGCTCGAGGGAGCGCTGATGTCGGGCCTGTGCTCGATGGGCGTCGACGCGATCCTCGTCGGCCCGATTCCGACCCCCGGCATCTCGTACCTGGTGCAATCGATGCGCGCCGACGCGGGCGCGGTGATCAGCGCGTCGCACAATCCCTACCAGGACAACGGCATCAAGTTCTTCGCGCGCGACGGGTTCAAGCTGCCGGACGAGACGGAGGCCGAGATCGAGGACCTGATCTTCGGCAATCGCATCGACGATCTGCGTCCGACCGCCACCAAGGTGGGCAAGGCGTTCCGCATCGACGACGCGAGCGCACGCTACGTGGTGCACCTGAAGTCCACCTTCCCGAAGGATCTGACGCTCGATGGCTTGACCATCGTGGTCGATTGCGCCCACGGCGCGGCCTACAAGGTCGCGCCGATGGTTTTCGAGGAGCTGGGTGCGAAGGTCATCCCGCTGGGCGTCAACCCCGACGGCAAGAACATCAACGACGGCTTCGGTGCGCTGCACCCGCAGCGGATGCAGAAGGCGGTCCTCCGCTACAAGGCCGACCTGGGCATCGCCCTCGACGGCGATGCCGATCGCGTGATCATCTGCGACGACCGCGGGGAGATCGTGGACGGCGACGCCATCATGGTGATCTGCGGCCTGCACATGATGCGCAAGGGCCAGCTCGCCAAGAACACCGTGGTCGCCACCGTGATGAGCAACATGGGGCTCGACCTCGCCCTGCGCGCGGCGGGCGGACGGGTGGTGCGCACCCGCGTCGGCGACCGCTACGTGGTCGAGGAGATGCGCCGCAGCGGCTACAACTTCGGCGGCGAGCAGTCCGGCCACCTCGTCTTCCTGGACCACGCGACCACCGGCGACGGCATCGTGGCGGCCTTGGCGCTCCTGGCGGTGGCGATGCGCGAGCAGAAGCCGCTCGTCGATCTCGCCTCCGCCTTCACGCCCGTGCCGCAGACGCTCCTCAACGTCCCGATCAAGCAGAAGAAGGCGCTCGAGGAGCTGCCTTCGGTGCAGGCGGTGATCCGGGGCGTCGAGGAGAAGCTCGGGGCCGAGGGCCGCGTGCTCGTCCGCTTCTCCGGCACCGAGCCCAAGGCCCGCGTCCTGGTCGAAGGTCCCGAGGCCGACAAGAACGAGGCCTACGCCCAGGAGATCGGCGAGGCGCTCACCCAGGCGCTCGCCTGAACGGCTGGAACGCCGGGAGCCGGTCGAGCGGACCGGCTCCCGGGAAGAAGCCGCAGTCACAGGCTCCTGGGATTGCCGGCGCCGGAGTCGAAGCCGTATAAGGAGGTGAACGGCGAGTCGGAGTGGTGCGGTGACCCCCGAGCACGAGGCCAACATCGAGAGGGAAGACGGGTTCACGACGGTCGGCGGCGTCCGAATCCACTACGAAGCCTACGGCGCCGGTGAGCCGGTGGTCCTCGTCCACGGGCTCGGCGCCTCCGCCGTCGCCTGGAGGCGGGTCGCGCCGCACCTCGCGGAAGCCGGCTACCGCGTCCTCGCCCTCGATTTGAAGGGGTGTGGGCTGTCCGACCGGCCGCCCGGCGACTACTCCCGCAAGGCCCTCGCCTCGCTCGTCTGCGGCTTCATGGACAACGTGGGCGTGCACCGCGCCCGCGCGCTGGTCGGGCATTCCATGGGCGGGGCGATCGTCCTCGAGATCGCTTCCGCACGGCCGCACCGGACGGATTTGGTGGGGGTGGTCGACGGCCAGGGCGTGGTCTCTCCTCCCTGGTACCTGCAGGCCGCGGCGCCGGTCACGCCGATCGTGGGGACGCTGGCCTCGGGGATGACGGCGCTCAGCCCCGTGGCCTCCCGCCGCTTCTTCGTGCGGATGTATCTGCGCCGCATCTTCGGCGACCCCTCGGCCGTCACAGAGGAGCTGGTGGACGCCTACGCCGCGCATGCCGACGCCGGCTACCAGCGTGCGATGTTCGCCATGATCCAGGACATGGGGAACACCGAGGATCTCGCCGAGCGGATCCGCCGGATGAAGATCCCGGCGATCCTCGTCTGGGGTAAGGAGGATCCCATCTGCCCCGTCTCCTGGGGGCAGGCCCTGCACCGCGAACTTCCCGATTCGGAGTTCCACGTCCTGGAGGGTTGCGGGCACTGCACCCCCGAGGAAAGGCCCGGAGCGCTCGCGGCGCTTCTGGTGGACTTCTTCGCCCGCCGCGGGCCGCGCCCCACGCCGGACCTGCTCTGGGACCGGGTGGCCGGGCGCCCGAAACGTGAACTCCTGCACTGAGGAAACACCATGGCCCTGTCCCCCTGCCGCCTCGGCGTGAACGTGGATCACGTCGCCACGCTCCGCCAGGCCCGGCGCGCCGTCTATCCCGATCCCGTCGTTGCCGCGAGCCTGGCCGAGCTGGGAGGCGCCGAGCAAATCACCGTCCACCTCCGCCTCGACCGCCGCCACATCCAGGACCGCGATCTGCGCCTGTTGCGTGAGACCTGCCAGATCCCCCTCAACCTCGAGATGGCGGCCGAGGAGGAGATGCTGCGCATCGCCGAGGACGTCCGCCCGGATACCGCCACCCTCGTTCCCGAGCGGGAGGGGGAGGTGACCACGGAGGGCGGTCTCGACGTCGTCGCCGCCGAGGGGAAGGTGCGGCAGGCCGTTGCGCGCCTGACCGAGGCAGGCATCGAGGTCTCCATCTTCGTCGACCCCCGGCCCGACCAGATCGAGGTGGCGGCCCGGGTCGGCGCGCGGCGCGTGGAGATCCACACCGGCCTGTACTCGACCGCGCGCGGCCGTGCGCAGGCCGAGAAGCTCGAGCGGATCCGCCAGGCGGCGCGCATCGCCCACGCGGCGGGCCTGGAGGTGGCCGGCGGCCACGGCCTCAACTACGTGAACGTGGTCCCCGTCGCCGCGATCCCGGAGATGCGCGAGCTCAACATCGGCCACGCCATCGTCGCGCGGTCCGTGCTGGTGGGCATGGAGCGGGCCGTCCGCGAGATGGTCGAGCTCATCCAGCGGGCGAGAAGGTGAACCGCGTCCTGACCGCCGAAGAGACCCGGGCTCTCGATCGGAAGACGATCGACGAACTCGGCGTGCCCGGCATCCTCCTGATGGAGCACGCGGCCCGCGCGGTGGCGGAGCGCGCGCTGCGGATGGTCGGGGAGGCCGGTCGCTTCTTCGTCGTCGCCGGCGCGGGAAACAACGGCGGCGACGGCTACGCCGCGGCGCGCCTGCTCCTCGCCGAGGGGCGCGAGGCCACGGTGCTCGCGGTCGTGCCGTCCGCGGATCTTTGCGGCGACGCCGCCCTCCAGGCGCGGCTTTTTTCCGCCTTCGGTGGTCGCGTCGGCGATCTCACCGACCTCGCTGCCGGGCCGGGCGACGTGGTGATCGACGCGATCTTCGGCACGGGGCTTTCGCGCCCGCCGCGGGGCGTCTTCGCCGAGGCCATCGCCGCCGTGCGCGCGGCGCGCGCGCGCGGTGCCCGCGTGCTGGCGGTGGACGTGCCGAGCGGGGTTTCCTCCGATACCGGGCAGGTACTCGAGACGGCGGTCCACGCCGACGCCACCGTGACCTTCGGGGCGTGGAAACGGGGATTGCTCTGCCACCCGGGCGCCGAACTCGCGGGCGAGGTGGAGGTGGCGCCGATCGGCTGGCCTCCGGGAGCCCTCGAGGTGCTCCGGCCCGCGGTGCATCTCCTGGACGACGACGGGGTGCGGGGCCTTCTGCCCCGCCGCCCGGCCGACGCGCACAAGGGAACCTTCGGCCACTGCCTGGTGATCGCGGGCTCGCCCGGCAAGACCGGCGCCGCCGCGCTCACCGGCCTCGGGACGCTGGTCGCGGGCGCGGGGCTGTGCACCGTCGCCTCCCGGCCCGAGGCGCTCGAGCAGGTACAGGCCCACGCCATGGAGCTGATGGGGATGCCGCTTCCCGGGCAGGGGCCGCTCGGCCTCGCCGACGCCGCGATCCTGCACGGCGCGCTCGAGGGCAAGGCGGCGCTCTTGGCCGGCCCCGGCCTGTGGCGCGGAGAGGAGACCGCGGCCCTGCTCGAAGCGCTCCTCGGTGCCTACGACGGCCCTGCGGTTCTCGACGCCGACGCGCTCAACGCGCTCGCCGCGAAGCCGGATGCGCTGCGCGCCGCCAAGGGGCCCGTCGTCGTCACCCCGCATCCCGGGGAGATGGCGCGCCTTTGCGGTGTCTCCACCGCCGAGGTCCAGGCCGACCGCATCGAGGTGGCTCGTTTTTTCGCGCAGACCTACGGCTGCACCGTCGTGCTCAAGGGCGCGCACACCGTGATCGCGGATCCCGAAGGCGCGGCCGCCATCTCGCCCGTGGCACATCCCGGCCTGGCCACCGGCGGAACGGGCGACGTCCTCGCCGGCCTGCTGGCGGGGCTTTGTGCCCGGGGCCTCGAACCCGGTGCGGCGGCGCGCGCCGCCGTCCTGGTCCACGGGCGTGCCGCCGAGACGGTCGCGGCACGCACCGGCGCCGCAGGGTTGATCGCCTCCGACCTTCTGCACGGCATCCGGGAGGTATGGGCGCGGTGGGGACGTTGAAGCTCCGCCTCGTCGGGCCCGAGGCCACGCGCGCCCTCGGCCGCGCCATCGCGGCCATCCTCCGGCCCGGCGATTTCGTCGGCCTCTCCGGCGATCTCGGCGCCGGCAAGACCACCTTGGTCCGCGCCATCGCCGAAGGCTTGGGCGTCTTGGGCGATCAGATCGCCTCGCCCACCTTTTCCATCGTCCATCCCTACGTGGGCGGACGCATCCCCCTCTGGCACGGCGATCTCTACCGCCTCGCCGACGAGGAGGAACTCGAGGCCATCGGCTTCTTCGACCTCCTCGACGGCGACGGCGCCCTCCTCGTCGAGTGGATCGACCGCATCCCCACCGCCGCCCCCGAGCAGTGGCTCCACGTCGAGCTCCGCCACCTCGACCCCGAGAGCCGCGAAGCCCTCCTCACCGGTCACGGCCCCCGCGGCATCGAACTCGTCGCCGCCCTGCAGCGCTCCGATGAGGGGTTCGATGCGTCTACGCGCAAGTAGGGGGCATCTCTCCCGCCTCGTGGACGACCTCGCCGCCGGCGATGACGATGCGGGCGTGGGAGGTGGCCATGTGGTAGGCGAGGTGCTCGATGCTCGGGGCGGCGTGGACGACGAGGTCGGCGGCCATGCCCTCGGCGATGCGCCCGCGGTCGGGTAGGCCGAGGGCGTCGGCGCCGCCGGCGGTCGCGGCGTAGAAGGCCTCGGGGGCGCTCAGGCCGTTGCCGAGGCAGGCGAGGCTCAAGGCGAGGGCGAAGTTCTCGCTCATTGCGCTGCCCGGATTGCAGTTGCTGCCGAGGGCGAGGGGCACGCCGGCGTCGGCGAGGGTGCGGCCGGGCGCATAGCGCGGGCACTTGAGATAGAGGGTGGAGGTCGGCAGGAGGGTGACGGTCACGCCGGCCTCGGCCAAAGCGGGAATGGCGTCGGGATTGACCTCCTCCAGATGGTCGGCGGTGGCGGCGCCGAGCTCGGCGGCGAGGCGTGCGCCGTCCTGATCGCTGAGCTGATCGACGTGGAGACGCAGGCCGAGACCCCACTCGTCGGCCGCGGCGGCGAGGCGACGCGCCTCGTCGGGAGTGAATGCGCCGTTTTCCACGAAGACGTCCACGAAGGGCGCCAGCTCTTCTTCGGCGACGCGGGGAATCAGCTCGTCGATCATCCGATCGATCCACGCCTCGCGATCGTTCGCCTCCGGCGGGAGGGCGTGCAGGGGGAGGGCGGTCGGCACCACGGTGATCGGCAGTCGGTCGGCCAGCGCGCGGATGGCGCGCAGCATCTTCAGCTCGTCCTC
>DATGOH010000168.1:0-4129 GCA_035306165.1 Ferdinandcohnia sp. | reverse complement strand
ATTCGTTGCGCGCACCCGTCACGGGGTGGGTGAGGCAGTGGGCCGGGAGGAATTGCACCGAGTCGCCGGCGGTGCGGATGTCGCGCCCGATGAGCTCCATGACCAGCCGCCCCTGCGAGGCGAGCTCCACGGTCCGGTCCTGGGCGGTCGAGGTCCGGTGCGCGCGGTTCATGGCGACGAAGGCGCCCATGATCACCATGAGCGAGATCGCCCCCGCGATCATCACCTCGATCAGCGTGAAGCCCCGCGGGCCCGTTGGCATCGACCGCATCATCTCGCGCTCGTGAGGTAGGCCACCGTGCGGTGGGCCGCGTAGCGATCCGCCGCCGCCCAGATCACCTTGACGGTCGCGCAGGCGGCGTCGGCGAGGCAGGTGGCGGTGTTGGGCGCCTCGATCCGGTAGCAGACCCAGTAGGTGGTCGCCTCGAAGGACAGGGGCAAGGGCCCCACGTTGTAATCGATCGCCGCCGGGTCCTCCGCGCCCGGCGGGTTGCAGGTGGTCAGTCCGGCGGCGGCGGCGACCGCGTCGTTCGAGGAGTAAGGCAGCCGCTCGGCGCGCCAAGCGTTGGCGGTGGAGAACTCGTCGCCGCCGGCCGTGCCCGTGCCCTCGTCCGCCTCCAGATCGTAGCGCACCTCCAGGCGAAGGCGCTCCACCACCTGGTTGGCGAGGTGGTTCGCCGCGGTGAGCTTGCGCGCCTGGACGGTTCGGGCCATGCCCATGCCGAGGAGCTTGGCCCCGCCGAGGACGCCGATGGTCATCAGCGCCATGGCGACGAGCACTTCGAGAAGAGAAAAGCCGCGATCTCGCCCACCCGCTCTCATGGGCAGATCCACTCCTTCGCCCCCTCGTTCCACTGGTACGACCGCGAGCGGCCGATGCCTCCCGTGCGCAGGCCCACCGCGCGGACGAGGCTCTTCTCGGAGTCGGCGCTGCGGAAGACGATCGTGTCGCCCACGGGCTCGGACGACTGCACCTCGCCGGTGGGGAGGAAGACCATCGCGCCGCCGTCGCAGAGCGAGCACTTCGGCAAGGGCGCGAGGCCGAGATCCTCCTCGTCCTTGCAGCGGATCTCCTCCAGGTCGTTCACCGTCTCGATGCCTCGGTACTCGCTCGTCAGGCAGACCTCCTGGAAGACGGTGTCGTCCTGCTCGATGACGTAACGCAGCGCGCAGCCGGGTTGATCGACGTCGACCCGGAAGATCACGGGCCGGTTCGTGCGCGCCGCGAGCGCGGAGGTGGTCCGCAGATCGAGCAAAAAGCGCGATGCGGCCGCGCTCACCCGATAGTTCGGCACGGATCGCTGGATCTCCCAGATGGCGACCGTGGCGAGGATCGCAACGATCCCCACGGTCACCATGAGCTCGGTGACGGTGAATCCCCGGTCGCGGCGCGCCCGCATCCCACGCTCCTTCGACCGCACATGATGCCAGGTCGCCGACGTTTGGCAAAGAAAGCGCAGACGGAGGACAACGGCGCACACGCGCCTACACGTGGTTCATGCCATCTTCGCCGCGAGTTCGACGAGCGTCGCCACGCCGTGGTCGATCTCCTCGTCGTGCAGGTAGGGCGCGGGCCCGAGCCGGAGCACGTCGCCGCGCGCATCGACGTAGACGGAGCGCTCCCGGAGGGCGCGGACGAGCCGATCGGCGCGCGGGGTGCGCAACGCGACGAAGCCGCCGCGCCGATCGATCTCGCGCGGCGAGACCACTTCCAGGCCGTGCCGCGCGGCGCCGGCATCGTCGAGCCGGGCGAGGATGCGATCGGTCTGGCGCAGCGAGATGGCGCGCAGGCGCGCGGGATCCATGCCGAAGCGGTCGAAGTGATCGAGGACCGCTTCCGCGCGGTAGAAGGGGGTGGCGTCGTAGGTGGACCCGGCGAAGCGCGCGGCGCCGGCGCCGTAGCCCACCGCCTTGCCGATGCGCTCGGCGCGCGGAAGGCCGAGCTCGGCGAAGTTCGAGAACCAGCCGGTCTGCACGGGGCGGCGATCGACGCCGGGCGGGATGCGCATGAAGCAACACGCCTCGCCGAACTGGGCGTACTTGTAGCCGCCGGCGACCACGTAGACCTCGCCGGGCAGAGCGCCGAAGGGCATGGGGACCACGTTGAAGGCGTGGTAGGCGTCCACGAGCAGCGCGGCGCCGACGTCGCGCGCGCGCGCGGCGATCGCCGGCAGACCGGCGAGCTGGGCGCCGTCTTCGAAAAAGACCGCGCTGACCGCGACGAGCGAGGTGCCGGGAACGATCGCCTCCACGATCCGCTCGGGGAGGCTCTCCTTGTCGGCGGCGTCCACCCACGTGACGACGACGCCCTCCTCCTCGAGCCGGCGGAGCTGGCGGTCGAGGGAGTGGAACTCGCCGGTGGTCGTCACGATGCGCGTGCGCGCATCGAACGGCCAGCAGGAGAGGAGGCGGAAGACGAGCTCGTGGGTGTTCTGGCCGAAGACGAAGGCTTCCGTCTCTTCGAAGCCGAGGCGGCGCGCGATCCGCGGAGCGATTCGCGCGATCTTCGGGTGGACCACCCGGTCCCACTTGTCGTCCACGTGGGCGGCGGCGTCGAGGAAGGCCTGGCGCTGCGCCTCGAGGGCGACGTCGGGCCAGGCCTGGTGGGAGTGCCCGGTCAAGAGGATGCGCCCGGGGCGCAGGAAAGCGCCGTAGGCCTCCCGGAATCCCTCCGGCGCCACGTCGAATGCGGCAAGGCTGGCGGTTCGCACGGCGGCAGCTTAGCACGCGGCGGGCGCGAGGACGCGCAGGATCTGGTAGATGAACGCCGAGGCTTTTTCGGCTATAGGAGCGAGCGCTCCCCTGGGAGCCAGAAAACACCCAAGAGGAGACATTGCCATGTCCCGTCCCAGAACCGCCGGCGCCGCCCGGTCCAAGTCCGGCCCGCGGCTCGCGCCGGAGCTGCTCGTCCAGATGCACGACCTGATGGTGAAGGCCCGTGCGCTCGAGGAGCGGCTCATCCAGATGTACAAGCAGGGCGACGGTTTCTTCTGGATCGGCGGCCCAGGGGAGGAGGCCTTCAACGTTCCCCTCGGCCTGCTGATCAAGAAGGGCCAGGGTCTGGACCACGACTACCTGCACTTCCACTACCGCAACTCGGGAACGCTCGTCGCCATGGGGGAGGATCCCGCCAACGCCATGCGGCAGATGAAGAACACGGCGACCGATCCCTACAGCGGCGGGCGGAACTTCTCGGGTCACTTCAGCAAGCGGGAGTGGAATCTGGCGCCGGTGACCTCCCCCATCGCGGTGCAGTACTCGATCGCGATCGGCACCGCCTATGCGCAGAAGCGCCACGGCGGCGAGGGGATCACCATCGTGACGGGCGGCGACGCCGGCACCGCCGAGGGCGATTTCGCCACCTGCCTGGTGTGGAGCTCGAGGCCGGGCAACGAGCTGCCCATCCTCATCGTCGTCACCCACAACAAGTGGGGCATCTCCACGCACTACTCCACCCAGCAGGGGCCGAGGAACATCGCGGATCGCGCCATCGGCTTCGGCATCAAGAGCAAGACCATCGACGGCAACGACCCGGTGACCTCCTACCTGGAGATCAAGGCGGCGATGGACTACGTCCGCAAGGAGCGCAAGCCCTTCCTCCTCGAGGCGCACGTGGCGCGGCTGTACGGCCACTCCTCGGCCGACGGCGCCAACCGGCGCGAGGACGAGGTGGACTGCATCGCCAACATGGAGGAGATGCTCCTCGCCCACAAGATCATGACGCGCGAGGAGATGGACGCCGTCCACGAGAAGTGGGCCAAGGAGATGGCGGAGCTCGCCCGCAAGGTGCGCGAGGAGCCCCAGCCGAAGCCCGAGGACGTCTGGAACCACATCTTCTGGGAAGGGAACTGACCCATGGCGAACATGGCACAGGCCATCCGGATGGCCCTCCACTACGGGGAAGAGCATCTGGGCGTGACCGACGTCTTCGGCGAGGACGTCGGTGCGCCGCTCGGCGGCGTCTTCACCGCCACGCAGGGTCTGCGTACGGCGTGGAATTCGCCGCTGGACGAGCGCGGCATCATCGGCATGGCGATCGGCCTGGCGATGGCGGGTCAGCGCCCCGTCGCCGAGATCCAGTTCGCCGACTACATCTACAACACCATCGACCTGCTCAAGCTCGCCGGCA
>DATGOH010000167.1:0-15362 GCA_035306165.1 Ferdinandcohnia sp. | reverse complement strand
GGCTTGGCCGCCGTCGCACCGTGGATCTGGCTCTCCCTGCGGGCGCGGGAGCGGCGGGCCGCCATCGCCCGCGAGCTTCCCTTCGTCCTCGACTTGCTGACCCTGGTGGTCGAATCGGGCAGCGATCTCTTCACCGGCTTGAATCAGGTCGCCGAACGCTTGCGGCCCGGACCTCTCCGCGACGAGCTCGTCCACGCGTTGCGCGAGCTGCGGATGGGGCGCGCCCGGCGCGAGGTCTTCGGCGCGCTCGCCTTCCGGACCGGTTCCAAGGAGGTCGGCCGGATGGTCGCCGCGATCCTGCAGGCCGAGCGGATGGGCGCACCGGTCGGCGAGAGCCTGCGGATCCTCGCCACGCAGATGCTCTCCGAGCGCTTTCTCCTGGCCGAGAAGCGCGCGGCCCAGGCTCCGGTGAAGCTGCTCTTCCCCCTGGTGGCCTTCATTTTCCCTGCCGTCTTCGTCGTCCTCTTCGGCCCGATCGCCTTGGCGCTCTTCGCGAGGTGAGGGATGCGCGTCGTTCTTCGGATCGAATCGGAGGGGAGGGTCGAAACGCGCACGCTGCAGCCCGGCGTCTACCTCGTCGGCCGCGACGAGAACGCGGACCTGCGCCTCGAAGACGCCGCGGCTTCCCGTCGGCACCTCCGCCTGCGTGTGGACGAGGAGGTTCGGGTGGAGGAGCTGGGCTCGCGCAACGGGACGGAACTCGGGGGGTGTCGCCTCGAAGGGGAGGCGACATGGCACCGGGACACGACCCTTCGCGTCGGCGCGACCCTGCTGCGGTGGACCTTGGAGGATGAGGAGCCTGTCGGCGACCCTTCGCGGGGCGTGCGCGCGCTGGTCCGTGCCCTGCGCGTCGACCTTCGGTCTCGCCGCTCGAGGCGTGCCGCCGCAATCCTCCTCTGTGTCTCGGCGGTATGTGGGCTGGTCGGCGCCATGGCCGGTTCGTCCTCGGAGGCGGAGGTCGACCCGGCGCCGCGGATCGTGCGCGTCTCGATGGAGGCCGTGGAGGGTCGGGTGGTGGGAAGAGACGACGAGGCCGATCTGCGCGTCGGCGAACGCGTGGAGATCGCCTGGCGTCCCCGCCGCGATCCCGCAGCGAGCCTCGTCTGGCTCCACCTCGGCGCCGAGACCTCCGCTCCGGGGCTGCGGCTCGAATGGAACGGCGTGGAGCTGCACCGCTGGGCACCGGGCGACGCCCCGCACAAGAGCCTCGTCGTCCCCCACGCCCTGCTGCGGGACGAGAACCGCCTCGTCGTCGAGGCGCCCTCCGGCGCGCGGTGGGCCGTGTGGGATCTCCGCGTCGAGGAGGAGCCGCGCCCGCCCTGCGCCCGCGAGGCCTGTATCGAGAGCGCGCGGGAACTCATCCTGCAGGGGCGGGCGAGCCGGGCCCGCAGCGCCGTGGACGAGGGGAACCTCCACGCCGCGTGGATCGCCTTCCGACGCGCGCGAGCGCTCCTCGAAGGGCTGGAACCCAAGCCGGAACTCTATGCGACGGCCGTCGGCCTGATGGAGGAGGCGGAAGGGGAGCTCGACGCGCTCTGCCGCGACCTCCGATTCAACGTGATCCAATCCCTCGCCTTCGGGCGCGAGGAGCGCGCGCGCCGCTTCGCCGAGCGGATGCGCCGCGCCTTCCCCTCGGCCGAACATCCCTGCCACCAACGCGCCGAGGACCTCTTGCGAAAGCTCGATGCCCTGGGAGAGAGCCCATGAGCACGTGGACCGAGGAGACCTGCCCCGATCTCGACGCGACCGCGCCCCTCGGCGTCGCGTCCGTCGACGTTGCCACCGAGGAACTCACCCGCGTCCTGCCGCAGGCGGCGCCGTCCTGGGTCCTCGTCGCCGTCGAGGGTCCGGAGGCGGGGCGGCGGATCGAGGTGGGCGCCGGGAAAACGTCCGTGGGACGCGGAGTCCGCTGCGACGTCCGCCTCGAGGATCCCGCCGTGTCCCGGATGCACCTCTGGCTCGAGGGCTGCGACGAGGGCGTGCGCTTCGAGGAGGCCTGCGTGAAGAACGGCACGCGGTTGGAGGGGCGGCCGTGCGCGGAGGGGATGGCGGTCGAGGGGCAACGCATCGCCATCGGGCAGAGCGTCTTCGTGGTCCGCAGGGGAGGGGAGGAGGAGGGGCGGTCGCCGAACGTGGTCGAGCAGGCCCTGCGCCTGCTCCGCTTCGCCCGCCGCGTTCCGCCGCTCCGCCCGCGCATCCGCGCGCTCTGGCCCCTGCTCTTCGGCGCCGGCATCGCCGTGATCGGAGGGGTCATCCTGGGCCTCGGTCCGCGACCCGCCCCCGCGCCCGTCGAGGAGGGCCTCGCGCCGGAGCACGCTGCGCGGCGCGCGTTCGACCGCGGCCTCGAACTCGTTCGCGCGGGGAGCCTCGACGAGGCGCGCCCCCATTTCGAACGCGCCGCCCGGGAGGATCCGGAGAGCGAAGAGCCCCGACGCTACCTGCGCTGGCTCGACGCCCGAACCCATGGCGGGCGCAGCGCGGACGGCGAGGAAGGGGGCGACGAGGGTGCCGAGGTCTCGGAGCCGGAGGGCGGAGGCGCTGCCGAGAGGAATCCGCCGGTGGACGCCGAGCTCGGGTCCCCGACCCCGGAACCGGCGCGGAGCGAGCGGGCGGAGCGCGTCGGCGTGCCCGCGGGGCCGGCGCCGGCCGCAAAGGCGCCCGACGCGGTGGGGCGAACGGAGCGGCGGTCGGGTGGCACCGAGGCGGACGCGCCATCGCAGAGGAGGGCGCGCAGGGCGGAGGGTGCCGAGGCGCCGTCGGTGGTGCGGCGGAAGGAGCATCGGACGGACGGCATAGAGGCGGCGCGGGCGGCGGTGCGGGATCTCCTCGCACGGGCGCGGGATGAGGAGGGGGGCGCCGCCGTGGCCACGCTGCAGGAGGCGTGGGCGCGCGCCCGTACGATCCCAGGGGAGGCGGCGCTCGTGGAGGAGATCCGGGCGCGGCTCGCGGAGCGCGCCCACGCGGTGGGCGAGGACGCCCTCCTCCTCGGCCGGCTCCACCGCGCGGCCGCGCATTTTCGCCTCGCCCTGGAAGCGCGGCCCGACCATACCCCGGCGCGCGAGCGCATCGCGCAGCTGCAGGCGCGCGCGGAATCCTTCCTCGTCGAGGGCTACTCGTTGCGCGAGCGCGACCCCGTGAGGGCACGCGAATGGCTCGAACTCGTCCTCACCCTCACAAAGCCCCAAGATCCCCTGCACCAGCGGGCGCGCAAGTGGCTGGAAGCGACGACCGCGCCGTAAGAGGCTCTCCGCGTTGACGCTCCGGTGCATGAGACCCGCACGCGTCACCTGCACGCAGTCGGAGCGGGACATCCGCGTCTCGTCGATCGATGCCGCTTCGGACGCGCGGACCGCATGCGGGGCCGCGTCCCCGGGTGGGGGTCGGTGAGGCGGTCGCCGTGCGAGGGGCCGGGTCGGCGCGGCGCGGAGGGGCGGGCGCATTCCCGCTCTTCGCGCAACACATTGTCGGTCCGCTCGGTTATAGGGGGGTGCACGGAAATTCCCGCGGAGGTCCGCTTGACGCGCAAGCCCCAGCTCGAACTCTTCGGAGGCCCGGCGCAGGACGCCGGTGAGGGGCGTGCTGTGCGCGAAGGCGGGGCGCGGCGCGGGGAGGCGACGTCGTCGGTCGATCTGCCGACGCCTCCCGTGCTGACGGTGGGGGAGCTCGCCCGTCGCATCCGGGGCACCCTGGAGGGGGAGTTCGGGACGGTGCACGTGCGCGGCGAGATCTCGAACCTCCGCCGGCCGACCTCGGGCCACCTCTACTTCTGCCTCAAGGACGAGAGCGCCCAGATCCGCGCGGTGCTCTTCCGCGGGCAGGCGCGGCTGCTCCGCTTCCGCCCGGACAACGGCCAGGAGGTGATCGCCCGCGGGCGCATCACCTTCTACGAGGCGGGCGGCGATGCGCAGATCGTCTGCGATTCGCTCGAGCCGGTCGGCGCGGGAGCGCTCGCCCTCGCTTTCGAGCAGCTCAAGCAGAAGCTCGCCCAGGAAGGGCTCTTCGACCCGGCGCGAAAGAAGCCGATCCCCTTTCTGCCGCTTCGGATCGGCGTGGTGACCAGCCCCACCGGGGCCGCGATCCGCGACTTCCTCCACGTCCTCCACCGCCGGTTCCCGGGCATCGCGGTGACGATCGCCCCGTCGCGGGTGCAAGGGGAGGGGGCGGCGGAAGAGATCGCGCGCGGCATCCGCCTGCTCGACGATCGCGGCTTGGACGTGATCGTGGTCACGCGCGGCGGCGGTTCCATCGAGGATCTCTGGGCTTTCAACGAAGAGGTGGTCGCGCGGGCCATCGCCGCGGCGCGCACGCCGGTGGTTTCGGCGGTGGGGCACGAAGTGGACTTCACCATCGCCGATTTCGTGGCGGATCTGCGTGCGCCCACGCCCACGGCGGCGGCGGAGCTCCTCGCGCCGGTGGAGGCCGAGCTGCGCGAACGGCTGGCGACGGCGCGAACGCGCCTGCAGCGGGCGGTGCATCGGAGCATGGAGGCCCGCCGAGCGGCGGTGCGGCACCTCCGCGCCGCGATGGGCGATCCGGGCGGGCGGATCGCGGCGCTGCGGCTCGGGCTCGACGCCCGCAGGCAGCGCGCGATCGATGCGCAGCAACGGCGGCTCGGACGGGAGCGACGCGCGGTCGGGGCGACGTGGGAGCGCCTGCGCCGGGCCAGTCCCACCGCGCGGCTGCAGGCGGGCCGGCGGAGCTGGCGCCTGCTGCGGGAGCGGCTCTTCGGGCTCGGCGGGCGCGTCGTCGCTCCTCGGCGGCGGTCGCTGCACGCGCGGGTGGAGGCCCTGCGGGCGCACGATCCGCGCCGGCGGTTGCTCGCGGAGAGGGCGCGTCTCGCGGCGCTGCAGGAGCGCCTCGCCGCGGCCATGCGGCGCAAGTCGGCAAGGCTGCGGCAGGGGTTCGAGGGGCAAAAGGCGCACCTCGGCGCGCTGTCGCCGCTGCGGGTGCTGGGGCGGGGCTATGCGATCGCCTTCACGGAGGCGGGGCGGGTGCTGCGGTCCGTCGGCGAGGTCCGCCCGGGGCAGAGGCTGCATGTGGAGCTGGCCGAGGGTGCCCTGACGGTCGAGGTGGTGGGGCCGGCGGCCCCGCGCAAGGCGCGCCAGCCCGACGAAGGGAGCGAATGAGATGGCGAACGAGGATCGACGGGAGGACGTGGCGCTGGACGAGCTTCCCTACGAGGAGCTGGTCCGGCGGCTGGACGAGGTGGTCCAGAAGCTCGAAGGTGGGGATCTCGCCCTCGAGGACAGTCTGAAGGCCTTCGAGGAAGGGGTGCGGCTGGCGCAGGCGGCCGAGAGGCAGCTCGACCGGGCGGAGCAGCGCGTGGAGGTCCTCTTGCGCGAGGGCAAGACCGAGTCGCTGCCTCCGCACGGGACCCTGCCTACGCGTCGGGACGATGACGACGCCGACGACGAGGAGCTGCCGTTTTGAGCCTGCATCTCGGTGACTACCTGGCGGAGCGCAAGGCGGGGATCGACGCGGCCCTGGCGGCGCAGGTGGAGGCCTGGCGGCGCGAGGCGCCCGAGACGCTGGTGGAGGCGATGGGCTACAGCCTGCTCGCGGGCGGCAAGCGCATCCGGCCGATCCTGGCGCTGGCGGCCTTCGAGGCCTGCGGCGGCCCCGCGGCGCGGCGCGCGGTGGCGGAGGACTACGCGATCGCGCTCGAGTGCATCCATACCTATTCGCTCGTCCACGACGACCTCCCGGCCATGGACGACGACGACCTGCGCCGCGGCCGACCGACCTGCCACGTGGTCTACGGCGAGGCGACGGCGATCCTCGCGGGGGATGCCCTGCTCACCGAGGCCTTCGCCCGGCTGGCTTCGGGCCCGGAGCCGGAGCGCGTCCGACTGGTCGCCTTGCTGGCGCGCGCCGCCGGCGCGGCCGGCATGGTGGGCGGACAGAAGCTCGACCTGGAGATGACGGGGCGCCTCTCGCTCGAGCAGGTCGAGGGGGTGCACCGGCGCAAGACCGGCGCCTTGCTCGCCGCCTCCGCGGAGGGTGGTGCGATCGCCGCGGGCGCGCCCGAGGTCACGGTCGCGGCGCTGCGCGCCTACGGCGAGGCGCTCGGCCTGGCCTTCCAGATCGCGGACGATCTCCTGGACGTCACCGGCGATCCCGAGGCGATGGGCAAGCGGCGCGGCGGCGACGAGGCGAGGGGGAAGACGACGTACCCGGCGCTCCTCGGCATCGAGGGCGCGCGCGAGCGCGCGCGGGAGGCGTCGCGGCAGGCGCTCGCCGCCATCGAGGACCTCGGTGCGGGCGCGGAACCATTGCGCGCGCTCGCTCGTTACGTGGTCGAGCGATCGGCCTAGGAGGCGGATCGCGCACGGGCTCCACCCGCCGGCGCGGGCAACGTCCCTGCACCGGCGGACGTTTGGGCGCAGCGCGGGGGATTTTTCGCCGTGGCCGCGCCCGCGGGACGTGCCCTGGACGAAGGCGAGATTCCCGGCATGCCGCGCGGGGTGGGGCGCGGCCACGCGCGGCCGTTCTTGCACGGTGGGATTCGACCCGGTGCGCTCGCTTTTGTTCGGCGGTTGGTGTACGGACGGGCCCTGGCCGCCGCCCGGTGCGCCCAGGACCCGGCCGTTGCGCCGGAGCGGTTGCGAGGAGGAGCGATGTCCCTGCTTTCGAGGATCGACGGCCCGGAGGATCTGAAGAAGCTCCGGGAATCGGAACTGCCGGCCCTCTGTGCGGAGCTGCGCGAGGAGATCATCGCCGTCTGCGCCAAGGGCTTCGGCGCGCACCTTGGCGCCTCGCTCGGCGCGGTCGAGCTCATCGTGGCGATGCACTACGTCTTCGACAGCCCGAGGGACCGGCTGGTCTACGACGTGGGCCACCAGGCCTACGCCCACAAGCTCCTCACCGGCCGGCGCGAAAGGTTCCCCACCATCCGGCAGGCCGGTGGGCTCGCCGGCTTTCCCGAGCGGGCGGAGTCGGAGCACGACGCCTTCGGCGTGGGCCACGCCTCGACCGCGATCTCCGCGGCATTGGGCATGGCGCAGGCCAAGCACCTCAAGTCCGACAAGAGTCGGGTGGTCGCCCTGGTCGGCGACGGCGGCCTGACCGGAGGCATCGCCTTCGAGGGTCTCAACCACGCCGGCTACCTCGAGCGCGACCTGATCGTCATCCTCAACGACAACGAGATGTCGATCAGCCCGAACGTGGGCGCGCTCTCGGAGTGGTTCTCCAAGAAGTTCGCCACCCAGTCCTTCAACCGGTGGCGGCGGTGGGTGAAGGAGATCCTCCACGGCCTCCCCCACGGCGATACGGCCATCGAGGGGATCCGCCGCGCCATCGACTCCTCCAAGGCGCTGCTCACGCCCGGAATCCTCTTCGAGGGCCTGGGCTTCCGCTACGTGGGGCCGGTGGACGGCCACGACGTGATCTCGCTGGTGCGGACGCTCCGGCAGGCGGCGGAGGCCCTGGACGGGCCGATGCTCATCCACGCGCGGACCACCAAGGGCAAGGGCTACGCCCCGGCGGAGAGCGATCTGCGCACGCGCGGTCACGGGCTGGCGAACTTCGAGATCGCCACCGGCAAGCCCACGGCGAAAAAGCCCGCGGTCCCCGCGTACACGCAGTTCTTCGCCGACGCGGTCGCGGAGCAGATGGACAAGGACGCGAACGTGGTGGCGATCACCGCGGCGATGCTCGAGGGGACGGGCCTGGTCAAGGTCCGCGATCGCTTCCCCGACCGCGTCTACGACGTGGGCATCGCCGAGCAGCACGCGGTCACCTTCGCGGCGGGCCTGGCCTGCGAGGGGCTGCGGCCGATCGTGGCCATCTACTCCACCTTCCTGCAGCGGGCGTACGACCAGATCATCCACGACGTGGCGCTGCAGAACCTCCCGGTGGTCTTCGCCCTCGATCGCGCGGGGCTGGTCGGCAGCGACGGCAAGACGCACCAGGGTGCGTTCGACCTCGCCTACCTGCGCTGCATCCCCAACATGGTGGTGATGGCGCCCTCGGACGAGCAGGAGCTGCGCAACATGCTGGAGACGGCGCTCTCGCTCCCCGGGCCGGCCGCGTTCCGCTATCCGCGCGGTTCCGCCACGGGCACCGAGATCGGGCCGCCGCAGGTCCTGCCGGTGGGCAAGGGGCGGATCGTGCATCCGGGCGGTCCTCGCCCCGACGTGCTCGTTCTCGCCTGCGGCACGACGGTGGCGGACGCCGTCGCCGCCGCGCGCCACCTCGAGGCGGAGGGCGTGCGCGCGGTGGTGGTGGATCCGCGCTTCGTCAAGCCGCTCGACGAGGAGCTGATCTGCGATCTCGCGCGGCAGACGGGGCGGGTGGTCACCGTGGAGGAGGGCTGCTTGCAGGGCGGTTTCGGCAGCGCCGTGCTCGAGCTCCTGCACGAGCGGGGCATCCTCGTCCCCGTGCGGCGCCTCGGGCTGCCGGACGTCTTCGTCCCCCACGGGGATCCGGACGCGCAGCGGGCCTCCTACGGGTTCGGCGCGGACGGAATCGCCGAAGCGGTCCGCGGCCTGCTCGGCGCGCGGTCGAGCGAGTCGAACGCGGGGTAGGGCGGCGCCGATGGCGGGCCCGAAGAAGGTTCGGCTCGACCGGCTCCTGGTGGACCGCGGTCTGGTGGAGAGCCGGACCCGCGCGCAGGCCCTCATCATGGCCGGGCAGGTCGTCGTCGGCGAAAACCGCGTCGACAAGCCCGGTCAGCTCGTGCCCGAGGACGCGCCGATCCGCATCCGCGGGCAGCTGCCCTACGTCTCGCGCGGCGCACTCAAGCTCGAAAAGGCGCTCGACACCTTCGGCATCGATCCGACCGGCCTGCGCTGCGTGGACCTCGGGGCTTCGACGGGGGGATTCACCGACCTCCTCTTGCAGCGGGGCGCGGCCGCGGTCTGGGCCGTGGACGTCGGCTACGGCCAGCTCCACGAAAAGCTCCGCCGCGACCCGCGGGTCCACGTTTTCGAGCGCGTAAACGTACGTTATGCTACACTGGACCACCTGAACGCCGAGCCATTCGACCTGGCGGTGGCGGACCTCTCCTTCATTTCGCTTTCGCTCGTGCTGCCCGCGATCGAAGCGCTCGTGCGGGACGGGGGTGAGATGGTCCTTCTCGTCAAACCGCAATTCGAGCTCGGCCCACGGGACGTCGGAAAGGGAGGCGTGGTGCGAGATCCTGCGAAGCGGAGGGAGGCGGTCCGGAAAGTCGAGGCCGCTTGCCGCGCGCTCGGCCTCGAGGTCGTCGGCGCGGTGGACGCGCCGATCCAGGGTCCCGCGGGAAACCAGGAAACGCTGCTTTACGTGCGGAAACCGACCCGGGTCGAGACACCGGACTCCCATATTTCAGTGTCTTGACCTCTTTGAGCTTTGGCAACTAGGCTGGCGGTACAGAGGAGGTCGGAAGGCGATATGCCTGGAAAATACTACACCACCTTCGAGGCGAGTCGGCTATTGGGGGTATCGCTGCCGACGGTCGTGAATTGGATCAAGGCCAACCGTCTCAAAGCGCACAAAACGCCCGGCGGCCATCGGCGCATCGCGCGCGAGGACCTGCTCGCCTTCCTGCGCCGGTACGAGATCCCCATCCCGCGGGAACTCGCGCCCACGGTCGGCGACCGCATCCGCGTGCTGGCCGTGGACGACGATCCCGACGAGCGGGAGCTTCTGCGCGTGGTCCTCGAAGGTGAGGGCTTCGACGTCGTCCTCGCCGAGAACGGATTCGAAGCCGGCCTCCTCTGCGGTCTGGCGCGTCCCGACGCGGTCATTCTCGACCTCCGCATGCCGGGCCTCGACGGCTTCGGCGCCATCGAACTGCTGCGTTCGCGCGAAGACACCTCCTCGATCCCCGTGATCGCCTGCACCGCCATGGCGGACGACAAGACGCGCGACAAGGTGATCGAGGCGGGCTTCGACGCCCACATCGTCAAGCCCTATAGCCCCGAGGATCTCGTGGGGAAGATTCTCCAGCTCCTCGGCCTCGAGCGGGGGCGTTCCGCTTCCGCCCGCTGAGCCCTCGTCCGGTTCGGCACCCCCTCCCACACCGTCGGGCCTCCGGCCTCCGACCTGCCATCGGCGACGGATTGTCGCTAGAATGGGGGAACCATGGCCGCTCGCCTGGGACTGTTCGCCCTCCTCCTTCTCCCCGCGGGGGTGATGGCCGAGGAGCATGCCGAGGCGGCGGGGCGCCGCGCGCTGCCCGATCGGGAGGCGATTTCGGACGCCCGCGCGGCGGCCGAGGAGCCGGGGCGCTACGCCAGCCATCGAGCCTACCTCCACTACCTGGAAGCCCGGAGAGCGGAAGCGGGTGGCGAGCTCGCCGGCGCGGTGGTCCACCTGCGCCAGGCGCTCCTCTACGATGCCGAAGCCCCCGAGGTCCGTTTCCACCTGGCGCGCCTCTACCTCAAGCTGGGCGAGCGCGAGAAGGCTCTCGCGGGGCTGGATGCGCTCCTGCGGGACGTGCCCGACCATGCGCCCTCCCTGATGCTGCTGGGTTTCGCCCTGCGGATGGAGGGGAGGGCGAACGAGGCTGCCTCCGCCTTCGAGCGGGCGATCGCCGCCGCTCCCGACGAGGAGGACGGCTATCTCGCGCTCTTGGCCCTCCGCATGGACCTCGGCCAGTTCGATGAGGCGGAGCACCTCGCGGAACGGCTCGTCGAGCGGCGGCCGGGGGACGGCAAGGCCTTCCGCGTCCTGTGGCATCTCGCGCAGGAGCAGGGGCGAGCGGACTGGGCGCTGCGCTTTTTGCGGCGGGCGGTCGCGGTGGAGCCGGGACACCTGGTCGCCGCGCTGGAACTCGCCGCGCAGGAGGAACAGGCGGGCCGGTGGGAGGAGGCCGCCCGCCTCTACGAACGGGTGCTCCGCCGCGATCCCTCCGAACCGACGGCGCTGCTCGGCTCGGCCCGTATCGCGCTGCGGCAGGGCGACGAGGTCTCGGCGCGCGCCTTCCTCCGGCAGCTCTTCGGCACCCATCCGGATCCGGTGGGCGTGCGCCTGCAGACCGCGATGGATCTGGAGGTGGCGCGCAAGCCGGAGCGCGCGCTCGAGGTGCTGCGGGAGGCGCGCGGCATCGCGCCCTCGGATCCGCGCATCGCTTACTTCGAGGGCGTGGTGCTCGAGCGGCGCGGCGACCTGCCGGCGGCCGCCCGCGCCTACGCGTCCGTTCCGGCCAGCGCCGGGCCGCTCTATCCGCTCTCCCGCGCCCGGGCGGCGAACGTGCTCTCGCGCCTCGGAGATCTGGAGGAGGCGATGCGCAGCCTGGAGGTTGCGCTGGCGATCGCCGAGCGCGTGGAGGCGGAGGACCTCCTCGCCGAGGTGCTCCTCTACGTCCCCGACGTCTACCGGCGCGCGCGCAAGAGCTACGAAGCGGTGCCGCGGCTGCAGGCCGCAGCCGAGCGGCTGCGCGACCACCCGATGGTGGTGGTCGCTCTTTCGCGCGCGCTCGTCGACACCGGGCGGGCCGAGGAGGCGATCCTCCTCCTCGAGGAGCGGGCCCGGGCCCGGCCGGAGCGTCCGATCCTCTTCGCCCTCGCCATGGCCAAGGAGCGCGCCGGACATCCGGAGGGCGCCGTGGAGGTCGCGTCGCGGATCCTCGAGGAAGACCCCGACGATGCGGCGGCGCTGAACTTCGTCGGCTACCTCCTGGCGGACCACGGGCTGCGATTGGAGGAGGCGCGGCGCCTCTTGATGCGCGCGGTCGAACTCGAACCGGACGAGCCGGCCTACCTCGATTCGCTGGGCTGGTGCGAGCTGCAGCTCGGTAACCTCGCGTCGGCGGAGCCGTACCTCCTGCGCGCCGCCGAGCTGCTTCCCGACGATCCGGAGATCCTCCACCATCTGGCGGAGCTCTACTTCCGCAGCGGGCGGATCGAGCTCGCCATCGCCACCTGGCAGAGGGCCCTCCACGGCCTGGAACGCGATCCGGACGTCCGACTCGTGGACATCATCGAAAAGCGACTGGCGCACGCGCGTACGAGGCTTCGGTGATGGAGGAGGGCTTCTTCACGGGCAGCGGACCCCGGATCCGCTGGGAGGTCCATCGGGTGGCAGGGGCCCGCGCGGCGCTGGTGGTGGTGCATGGCTACGGGGAGCACGCGGGGCGTTACCGCGAGCTCGCCGAGGCGGTGGGGAAGGCGGGCGTCGAGGCCTACCTCTTCGATCTGCGCGGGCACGGGCGCTCGGAGGGATCGCGCGGCTGGGTGCGGCGCTTCGAGGACTACCTCGACGACCTCGATCGCGTGGTCGGCCTGGCCCGCGACGCGGGGCTTCCCGTTTTCGCGTTCGGCCACTCCCTCGGCGGGCTGATCCTCCTGCGCTACGCGCAGGAGGGCGGGGAGGTGGAAGGCGCCATCGTCTCGGCGCCCTACCTGCGCCTGGCCTTCGCGCCGCCCGCATGGAAGCGCTGGAGCGCGCGGGTGCTGCGGGTGCTGGCGCCGCGCCTTCCGATCCCCAGCGGGATGAGGCCGGAGATGCTCACCCGCGACGAGGCTCGGCGCGCGGCGGTGCACGAGGATCCGCTCCACTTCACCATCGCGACGGCGGGCTGGTACTTCGAGGCGGAGCGGGCGCAAAAGGAAACCTTCGCGCGGGCGGGGCGGATCCGGCTTCCCCTGCTCGGCCTGCTGCCCACCGCGGATCCGGTGGCCGATCCGGAGGCGACCGCCGCGTTCTGGGAGGCGGTGCGCAGCGAGGATCGGCGGCTCGTCCGCTTCGAGGGTTGCCTGCACGAGGTGCTCAACGAGCTTCCCGCCGAGCGGACGCGGGCTCTCGACCTCGTCCGCGACTGGATCGCCGAGCGGCTCGTCGGCGGGGCGATCCGCAGTGTCGAGTCATGACCCCTTTTCTCCCGAACTTCGCGTAGGATGCGCGGCCATGGCACCGCCCGTCCTTCCCCGCGAACTGGTCTACCTCGCCCTGGACGATCTGGAAGCCGACGAGACCTTCCGTTTGCGCGAGGTCGGCGACGTCTCCTCGCTCGCGCAGTCGATCGCCCAGCTCGGCCAGCTCTTCCCGGTGGAGGTGCGGCTCCGCGGGGGCAAGTACCAGCTCATCACGGGCTTTCGCCGCCTCGCCGCCCTGCGGATGTTGTTGCGCAAGCGCATTTTGGCGCGGGTCCACGTCAACCTCTCCGAACAGGAGGCGGCACTCATCGCGGCCGCGGACGCGATCGACAACCGCGCCCTCGAACTCGACGAGCTGCGCGCGCTCGAGGCGCTATATGCCGAGCGCGGCTGGTCCACCCCGGCGCTCTCCGAACTCATCTCCCGCGCGATCGAGAAGGCGGAGGAGCGACTCGAAGACATCGAGGCGGCGCTGCGCGGCGAGCCACCGCCCGATCGGAGCATCGAGGACGAGGACGCGCGCCCGCTCGAGGACGAGGGGACGCCATCGGCCGTCGCCGCTCCGATACCACGGCCGGCTGCGACCCCCCGCGCGGCACCGGACGACCCGCCCGCACCCGCCCCGCTGGGAGGCGGGATCGACGGGCCCGACGTGGCCGCGGCCTCCCTGCTCGCCCACCTCGGGGCGCTGCACGAGGAGATCGGTCGGCTGCTCGATGCCGGCACCCCGCTTTCCCCCGCGCTCGTCGAGCGGCTCGCGCGCCAGGCGGCGGCGGGCCGCGCTCTGCGCGAACGACTCGCCCGCGCCCTGCGCGCGCACAACGCCCCATCGCTGGAAAGGTGAAGACGTGAACGAGATGCTCTTTGCCGATCGCCAGAGGCTGCTCGAGCTTCTGCGCACCCATTCCTTCGAGCGCCGGCAGGTCACCCTGGCCTCCGGTCGGACCTCGAACTTCTACATCGACTGCAAGCGGACCACCCTGCGCGCCGAGGGCCATTGGCTCGTGGGCCGGCTCCTGCTGGAGCGCGTCCTGCGCGAGGCGCCGGAGGCCCGCGCGGTCGGCGGCCTCACCCTGGGGGCGGATCCCATCGCCTCGGCGGTTTCCATGGCGAGCTGGATGGCGGCGCGCCCGCTGGAGGCCTTCATCGTGCGCAAGGAGGCCAAGGGCCACGGCACGAAGCGCTGGATCGAGGGCCCCGCGTTGCCGCCCGGGACGCCGGTGGCCATCGTCGAGGACGTGGTCACGACGGGCGGCTCGGGGCTGCTCGCCGCCGAGAAGGCGACCGAGGCGGGACTGCGGGTTCTTGGGATCTTCGCGCTCGTGGATAGGAGGGAAGGCGGCCGGGAGGCGGTGGAGGCCCGCGGGCTGCGGCTTTACGCGCTCTTCGACCGCAGCGACTTCCTCGGTCCGGAGGAATAGGCGCGCGGCGGCGCTGGTCGGTGCGCTCCTTCTGGGCTGCTCCACCGTCACCACGGTGCGCGAGGTGAGCGAGGAGGGATTCCGCCTCACCGATCGCGTCTACCGCCAATCCCTCGAGCGCTACACGCGGCACCAGAGCCTGTACCAGGGGCTGCAACGCCGCCTGATCTGGGCGGCGACGCTGGAGGCACCCCGGTTCCGGGCGATCCGCACGGAGGCCTACGCGAGCATCCTTCGGCTGACCGAGGCCGAGCGCGACGCGCTGCTCGAGGAAGAGCGGCGTGCCGGCGCGGACTTCCTCGACTTCTTCATCGGCTTTTTCACCGAACAGCTCGCCTGGAACGACATCGACGCGCCGAACTCCATCTGGAGGCTGGATCTCGTCATCGACGGCTTGGTGGTCCTCCGGCCGGTGGCGATCGAGCGCGTGATCGATCCCGACCCCAACGTCCGCGCCCTCTACCCCTACCTGGGCGCCTTCAGCCGCGCCTACCGGGTGCGCTTCCCCCGGCGCGACGAGCGCGGCGAGCCGCTCGTCCGCCCCGGCGCGCAGACCCTCACCCTCCGCGTCTCCTCCGCGGTCGCTCACGGGGAGCTGAGCTGGCCGGTCGCGCTCCTTTCCGACTGATCGCCACGAGCTCCGCCATGCGTGGACGCCCCCGCTGTGGTAGGAGTGGGCGCCCAGGGCATGGGAATTCGATCGGAGGTGCGCAGGCGACTCTTCCTCGCCCTCGGGCTGCGGGCCGGGGAAGGGAAGCGCACCGCGCTCGCGAGCGCCTACCATCTCGGCTTCGTGGCGGCGGTGGTGCTCATCAAGAGCGCCTCCAACGCCCTGGTGGTCGCCCGCTACCAGGCCAAGGTCCTTCCCGCCCTCTACATCGCCAGCGCCCTCGCCACCGGGATCGTCGCGTGGCTCGCGGTGCTCGTGCAGCGGCGCGGCGTCCGGCGCCTCCCCCGGCGGGGGCTGATCGGCGCATCCATCGCCCTGGGCGGGCTGACGGTGGCGGCGGAGAACGGGCTCGGATGGGCCATCCTCGGCCTCTACGTCTTCGGCGAGGCCTTCGCCACGCTGGTCTCCATCCGCTTCTGGGGTGGCGCCTCCGAGCTCTTCGACCCCCGGGAGAGCCGCCGCATCTTCGGC
>DATGOH010000166.1:0-5456 GCA_035306165.1 Ferdinandcohnia sp. | reverse complement strand
CCCGCGCGTCCCCCCATGCCTCGAAGGGATGGAGGGCGGCCACGTAGTAGTCGGCGAGGCGGGCGGTGCGGTTGGGATGGAGTCCGAGATAGAAGATGCGGCGCGCGCGCGAAAACGCCGCGGCCAGGCCGAGATCCGGTGGCGCGGTCTGCACCGGATCGCCGCCGAGGACGAGGAGCGTGTGCACCGTGCCGCGTTCGAGCGCGCGGACGAGCGGGCGCAGATCGTGGCTCGGTTCGCCCTGCTCGAAGAGGACGGGTTCGGTGACTTCCACGGTGCGCCCGAGGTTGCCGAGCAGGTGGTTGGCGAGCAGGCCGCAGAGGTGGGCTTCCGGCGGTTGGCGCTCGCCGACGAGGACCGCGGAGGCGCCGCGGTTGTCCCAGAGATCGCGGGCCGCGCGGCGGATCCACGAGGAGGCCGGAGGACCGTCGAAGGCGGGGGCGCCGGCGAGGCGCGCGATCTCGGCGACCAGCGAGGCGAGCAACGAAGGAATGGCGGAGGGGCGGGCGCGCATGCGCTCGTCGGCGGAAGCGCCGGTGACGGTGAGATCCCCCTCCGCGACCCAGAGGCGGTTCATGCGGTCTTCCGGTCGGAGCACGCGGCGGCGCTGCGCGAAGTCGCGGGCATAGCGGATGCGCTCCGGCGGCGCGCCGGCGAAGTCGGCGTCGAAGCAGGCGATGGACCACGCGCGGTCCAGCCGCAGCCGCAGCCGGCGCGGCGCGCCGAAGGCCTGGCGGAGTGCCTCTTCCTCGCCCCCGCCGGCACAGGGATCGAAGAAGTGGACCTGGGCCTCGGGCAGGGCCTGCCGCAGGCGTTCGATCTGGGTGACGAGCAAGGGCGAGCTCGTCGGCTCGAGGAGGAGGTGCAGCCCCCGCCCGCGGGGCGGGAGCTCGCGCAGTGTCCGGTAGAGGGTGGACCAGGGGATGGTGGCGTCGCCGCGCCGGATTCCCCGGCCCCGCGCGGGGTCGTAGAGGTCGTAGATCGAAGCCTGGAGCTGCGGCGTGGAGCCGCCGCCCAAGGTGGTGGGATGGTCCGGATTGCCGTCGGCCTTCACCGGCCGGCCGACCTGGGTGCGCACGAGCACGCCCCAGGCGATGCCGCGCTCGGTCAGGGTGGTGGCGTAGATCTGCGCCTTGCCCGGGACGACCTCGCGCGGCTGGCGGACGTAGGGGAGGATCTGCCCGCGCGAGGGCTCGCAGGCCGCGAGGGCCAGACCGGCGCCGAGGAGCTGGAGCATCTCCCGGCGGAGGAGTCCCTCTTCGTTCTCGTCGCCGACGATCGGCAGCTTGTGGGGGCTCTCGTCGCGCACGGCGGCTCCTAGCGGTGGCAGGCGGTGCAGTGGACGGGTGGGGAGATCCCCAGGTGCTCCTCGAGCTCGGTTCCGATGCGGAGCTGCTCGGCCGGGGTGGGGTTCCAGCTCGTGTCCGTGATTCGGTCGAGGGGCCTCAGGTGGCGCTCGGGGGCGACGTGGCAGTCGAGGCACCACTGCATGGACAGGGTGGCGACGGGAAAGACGGCGGGCATCGTATCGACCCCGCCGTGGCAGCTCGGGCAGCCGATCCCCCGCTGGACGTGGATGCGGTGGCTGAAGAAGACGAAGTCGGGGACGGCGTTCACCCGTTCCCAGGGAATCGGGACGTCGTAGAAGTAGCTCTCGCGAAGGGTCTGGAGGATGGGGGCCTCGTGCCAGATCTGCCCGTGGCAGCCGAGGCAGACCTCGGTGGACGGCACCCCCGCGAACTCGCTGCGGTCCGCCAGGTAGTGGCAGTAGAGGCAGTCGATCCCGTCGTCGAGGACGTGGTGGCGGTGGTCGAACTGGATGGGTTGCTCGGCGGCGTTGCGCTGGTTGGTCACGTAGGGCGTGCGCACGTAGATCATCAGGCCCAAGGGGATGGCGACGATCCCGCCGACCAGGGCCGCCGAGAAGAGCCAGAAGAGCGAGTTCGCCCAGGGGGGGTAAATCGAGCTCAAGGCATGGGCGACCTTAAGAACGGGGGACGCCCATCTGAACGCCCCGGCCAGGTGGGAACGCCGCGCACGGGGGGCGGAGCGATGCTCAGGCGGGGGCGGGCCGGTCCTGCCACGCCGCCAGGTGCTGGAGGAACCAGTCGGCGGCCGCGTTCGCCACCCGGTCGAGGGCGCCGGGCTCCTCGAAGAGGTGGCCGGCGCCCGGGATCACCTCGATCCGGCACGGTCCCGCAAGGCGCGGGAGACTGTCGCGGTTGAGCTCGAGGACGACCGGATCCTCGCTCCCCACGAGGGCGAGGGTAGGAGCGACCACCCGGCCGAGCGCGTCGCCCACGAGATCCGGTCGGCCGCCACGGGAGACGAGCGCGCCCACGCGGTCGGGCCGGGCCGCCGCGGCGAGGAGGGCCGCAGCGGCACCGGTGCTGGAACCGTAGAGCCCGACCGCGCGTTCGGGGTGCTCCCGCGCCGCCCAGTCGATCGCGGCGACCACGCGTTCGGCGAGGAGCCGGACGTCGTAGCGGTAGGCTTCCGTCCTCGCGTCCTCGAGGATCTCCTCCTCGGTCAGGAGGTCGAGGAGAAGGGCCCACAGCCCGCGCTCCGCGAGCCGCTCCGCCACGTGGCGGTTGCGGACGCTCCTCCGGCTCGAGCCGCTCCCGTGCGCGAAGAGGACGAGGCCACGGGGACGGGGCGGGGCGAGGAGATCTCCCCGGATCGCGGCGCCGTCGATCGGGATCCGAAGCGGTGTGTACGAAAGCGCCATCCGATGACAAGGTAGGCCCCGCCGCGCCCGCCGCGGAGCCCGGGCGCGATCCTTTACAGACCAAATCGGATCGGCTATCGGCCTCCTCGTTCCCTCCTCCCATGGACGAGGCCAAAGAGGAGCGGAACGGGCCGGGATCGGCTATGTTCCCGGCCGGGTCGTGTCTCCCCCGGAGCCAAACCAAAATGAAGTTCGGTCCCGCCTCCCTGCCTAGCGACAACCTCCCCTTCGTCGAGGAGCTGTACGCCCGCTTCCTCGAGGACGAAAACGCGGTCGACGAGGCCTGGCGCGCCTATTTCCGCAGCCTCGGCGAGCGCGTCTTCCCCCAACCGCCCGCATTCGAGACCCGGAGCATCTTCGCACCCCGAGCCCTCAACGGGGTGGCTGCCGCGGTCACGTCGAAGGGGGCCAAGCAGGATCGCGTCGCACAACTCGTGGAGCGATATCGTCAGCGCGGTCACCTCTTCGCCCACCTCAACCCCCTCGAGCCTCCGCCGTCGAAGCGCAACGGGATGAGCTTCGATCTCGCGGAGTTCGGACTCTCGAGCGAGGACCTGGGTGAAAGCTTCGTCGCGGGCGGCCTGCGCGGGACCCTCCGCGAGATCATCGATCACCTCGAGGACACGTACTGCCGCACCATCGGGGTGGAGCTCGCCCACATCGACGACGACGAGATGCGGACCTGGCTCCAGGACCGGATGGAGTCCACCCGCAACCACGTCACCCTCTCCCCGGAGGAGCAGCGCAAGATCCTCATCGATCTCACGGACGCCGAGGTCTTCGAGCGCTTCCTGCATACGAGCTTCGTCGGCGCCAAGCGCTTCTCCCTGGAGGGAGGCGAGAGCTTCATCCCGCTGGTCGAGCTCATCCTCGAGCGCGCGGCGCACCACGACGTCGAGGAGGTCGTCTTCGGCATGGCGCACCGCGGGCGCCTCAACCTGATGGCGAACGTGATGAAGATGCCGGCGCGCGACATCTTCGCGGAGTTCGCCGACGAGGATCCGAACCTCTACATCGGCCGCGGCGACGTGAAGTATCACCTCGGCTACTCGGCGGATCGGGAGATCGCCGGGAAGAAGATGCACCTCTCGCTCACCTTCAACCCGAGCCACCTCGAGTACGTCAATCCGGTGGTGGCGGGCCGGGTGCGCGCGAAGCAGGACCGGCGGGGCGACGCCGAACGGAGGAAGGTCCTGCCCCTGCTCGTGCACGGCGACTCCTCCTTCGCGGGCCAGGGCGTGGTGGCGGAGCTCTTCAACACCTCGCTGCTGCCCGGATACCGGGTGGGCGGCACCGTGCACATCGTCATCAACAACCAGATCGGCTTCACCACCACGCCGAGCGAGTACCGCTCGAGCCGGTACTCCACGGACGTGGCGCGGATGCTCCAGACGCCGATCTTCCACGTCAACGGCGAGGATCCGGAGAGCGTGGTGCAGGTGGCGCGCCTGGCGGTCGACTTCCGCGCCCGCTTCGGCCACGACGTGGTGATCGACCTCTACTGCTACCGCAAGCTCGGCCACAACGAGGGCGACGATCCCACCTACACCCAGCCGTTGATGTATCGCATCGTGGAGAAGCACCCCTCGGTGCGGGAGCAGTACGTCCGCAAGCTCATCGAGGTCGGCAACATCACCGAGGAGCAGGCGCAGCAGATCGAGCAGCGGCGCGTCGCCCTGCTCGAGGAGCACCTCGCCGAGCAGCGCAGCGGCTTCAAGCGCAAGCCCCCCTCGGCGATGGCCGGCCTGTGGGCGCGCTACGCCGGCGGCAAGGAGGACGGCGTTCCCGACGTCGAGACCGGCGTCGCCAAGGAGAAGTTGCAGGCCTACCTGCGCAAGCTCGCCCAGGTGCCCGAAGGCTTCGCGCTCCACCCGCGCCTGTCGCGCTTTTTGCGCGCACGCGAGGAGATGGCGGAGGGGGCACGGCGTCTCGACTGGGGCGCCGGCGAGGCGCTCGCCATCGCCAGCCTCGTCGACGAGGGCGTGCGCGTGCGGATGACCGGCCAGGATTCCGAGCGCGGTACCTTCAGCCATCGCCACGCCGCCCTGCACGATCAGAACACGGGGGCGAAGTACTTCCCGATGGACGCCATCCGGGAGAAGGGCTTCGAGGTGCACAACAGCCCGCTCTCCGAAGTGAGCATCCTCGGCTTCGAATACGGCTACAGCCTCGACACGCCCGACGGGTTGGTGATCTGGGAGGCGCAGTTCGGCGACTTCGCCAACGCCGCCCAGGTGATCATCGACCAGTTCATCGTGTCCGGCGAGGACAAGTGGCACCGGCTCTCCGGCCTCACCCTCCTTCTGCCCCACGGCTGGGAGGGCGGCGGTCCGGAGCACTCCTCGGCGCGGCTGGATCGCTGGCTCGCGCTCTGCGCCGACCACAACATCCAGGTGGTCAACACCACCACGCCGGCGCAGTTCTTCCACCTGCTGCGGCGGCAGGTCATCCGGCCCTATCGCAAGCCTCTGGTGGTGATGTCGCCCAAGAGCCTGCTGCGTCACCCGGAGGCGACCTCGGATCTCGACGAGCTGACCCGGGGCACCTTCCGCCGCGTGCTCGGCGATCCGGCTTTCGAGGGCAAGGACCGCGGCGGCGTGCGCCGCGTCATCCTCTGCACTGGGAAGATCTACTACGAGCTGGTCGCGGAGCGGCGGGAGCGCCAGCGCGACGATGTCGCCCTGATTCGCGTGGAGCAGCTCTATCCGACGCCGCTTTCGGAGATCGA
>DATGOH010000165.1:0-10951 GCA_035306165.1 Ferdinandcohnia sp. | reverse complement strand
TGCGCATTCGAGCTTCTCTCCCGATCTTCCTCGCCGCCCTCCTGCTCGCCCTGCCGGCGACGGCGCAGCGCAAGCGCGGTCCGGGCAAGCCCACGCCGCCCCGCGCCGAGGCGCAGTGCAAGGCGTACGAGGGCGACGTCCTCGAGGCCTGCAAGGTCCTGGGCGCCTACCTCGATCGCTGGAAGGAGCAGAAGTGGGGCCAGGTGCGCCAGTACATCCACCCGATGACCCTCGAGCGCATCGCCACGGCGAAAAAGAACGTCGGCGAGGAGCGCCACCCGATGGCGCCCTGGTACTGGGCCAAGGAGGTGTACATCCTCCACGACTGGCAGATCGAATCCGTCCGCGAGGCCCACGGCGGCACGATCGAGTTCAATACGGTGGAGACCACCTACCGCGTGGAAGAGGACGGCTTCGAGGAGGGGGGCCAGGCCTCCTACCTCGTGGGCAAGAAGGGCGGGCGTTGGTACGTGGCCGACCGGAGGGGCGGCGGCGGTGGCTTCAACGAGGATTCCATCCGCGTCGGCATGAAGGACTTCTTCGACCCGCCCGCCAAGAAGGCCGAGTCGGCGACGACCGAGAAGGCCGAGGACGAAGGCGATCTCGGCATCGAGGTCAATCCCCGCGAGGCGCTCGAACTCTCCACGGATTGATCGGCGGCACGGCGGGGCGCCGGCCGGTCCGGCGCCCTCGCGCGGGCGCACTCAACGCACCGCCCAGTCCGCGAGCCGCTCGCGGGCGCGCTTGACGTCCACCTCGTACTTGAGGAGGAGGTTGAGCGTCTCCGAGACCACCCCGGGATCGAGATCCTCCGCGCCCAGCAGCACGAGGGCGCGGGCCCAGTCGAGGGTCTCTGCGATCGAAGGCGCCTTCTTCAAATCGATCGCCCGGAGCTTCTGCACCGCCTCCACCACCCGGGCCGCGAGCGCCTCGGCGATCCCCGGCACCTTCGCACGAACGATGGCGAGTTCCTGCTCCCTCTCGGGGAAATCGATGTGCAGGTGCAGGCAACGCCGTTTGAGCGCGTCCGAGAGTTCGCGCACGGCGTTCGAGGTGAGCACGACCATCGGCTCGTGCCGCGCGCGGAAGGTGCCGATCTCCGGGATGCTCACCGCATAGTCGGCCAGCACCTCGAGCAGGAAGGCCTCGAACTCCGGATCCGCCTTGTCGATCTCGTCCACGAGCAAGAGCATCGGCTCGTCGGCGAGGAGCACCCGCAGGATCGGCCGCGGGAGGAGGAAGCGCTCGGAGAAGAAGACGCTCTCGCTCTCCCCCAGCCGCTCGACCGCCTCCGCGAGCGTCTTCGCCCCGGCCACGGCCTCGCCGATGCGCTCGCGCAGCATCTGCGTGTAGAGCAGCTGCTTGCTGTACTCCCACTCGTAGAGCGCCTTGGACTCGTCGAGCCCCTCGTAGCACTGCAGGCGGACGAGCGGCCGGCCCGTGGCCTTCGACAGCGCCACCGCCAGCTCGGTCTTGCCCACCCCCGCCGGTCCCTCCACCAGCACCGGCTTTCCCAGCCGCTCGGCCAGAAAGACCGTCGTCGAAATGGAGCGGTTGGCGAGGTAGCCGGCTTCCGCCAGCCTGTGCTGCGCGTCGTCGATGCTCTCGAAGGGCATGCAGCGCTTCTAGCCGCCCCCCGCCCCGCCGTCAAACGCCCGCGCGGACGCGAAGAGATGCCGCGCCGCCCGACACCGCGTCAGGGTGCGGCAAGCTCCTCCACCCGCTCGGCGAAGGGATTCCAGACGCGGTGGCGGACCTCGGCGAGCCGCCCGCCCTCGATGCGGTAGAGCCCGTATTTGGCGGTGCGTTCGACGCGCGGGTCGGAGCGGCTCCCGCTGCCCGGGCAGAGGACGGGTACGGTGCGCCCGCCCAGCTCGAGGTCCAGGCGCATGCGGCGGTGCCGATGCCCGTGCAACACCAATCCGACGTGGGTGCGGCCGAGCGCGGCTTCCACCTCGGGCGCGTTGCGCAGGGGCGTGTCGTCCTTGGGATCGGCGATGGCGGCGTCCTCGGCGGAGAGGCGGAGGTGGTGGTGCAGAGCCACCACCAGGAAGCGGTCGCGCAGTTCGGGACGCTGCGACCACCGATCGAGGCGCTCGAGCTGCGCGGCCGAGACGTGGCCGGGCACCTCGGATGGCGGGAGATCGGGCACGAAGGGCGAGGAATCCAGGGCGACCAAGGCCACCTCGTCACGCAGATGGCAGAGGGGAAAGCCCTCCCCCGGCAAATCCGATCGCAGCCAGCGCCGGAAGGCGTCCTCGAACCAGCCCCCCTCCACCGCTTCCCGGCGCCAGCGGTCGTGGTTGCCCGGGAGGACGGTCGCCGGCGTGTCGCCCAGATGCTCCGCCAGGATCGCTGCGGCTTCCTCGAATTCCTCCTGCTTCGAGGTCTGCGTGAGATCGCCGGTGACGATGACGTGGTCCGGGCGGTGGTAGACGAGGTCGTCGAGCATCCGCCGCAGGATCTCGATGGTGTGCTTGCGGATCCGCGGGAGCCAGATCGCCTCCTCCCCGGAGGTGTAGTGCTCGGGCCGGGCGACGTGGAGATCGGTGATGTGGGCGAGGAGCATCGCGTTTCCCTACCCGGGGTCTCGCCCGGCCGTGGCGCGGAAGGACGGCTCCACGAAACAGGCCCTCTCGCCCCCGAGCCCGACCGTCACGCAGGCCAGGCCGGGCGGACAGGCGGGGCGACCCGTCGACCACGAACCGTTCATAACGGAAGGGCCGCACTTTGCAAGACAGGTCGGTCCGGCCCTCCCGAGGTCGAAGCAGATCCCCGCCTCGCCGCAATCGGCGTCGGAGGTGCAGCTCTTCGCGCACAGGCTCCTGCGGCCCTGCAGGTTCTTCGCGAGGCGGACGCACTTCCGCCCTGGGCAGTCGACGGCGAAGCGGCACTCTCCGGCGAGGGCGGACCGCGCGAGGGCGGGGACGACCCGGACCTCCGGCGGAGGGGTCGCATCCACGCAGGCCCCGAAGATCGCCGCGACGCCGACCGCCGCCATCCCACGCCGAACGTCCACCATCGAAAGGTAGGCAGGCGCTCAGCGGGTCGTCGGGCCTCCGCTCAGGCGGCCCCGGGCCGGGGGCGGTACACGCGGTAATCGATCTCCGGGAAGATGTTGTCGCGATACTCGAGCCAGCCGAGCCACGCCTCGTCGATGCATCCGTCGCGGATATCGCGATCGAGGCGCAAGAAGTTCGCGACGTGTTCGCAGGTGCGACGGATCGCGTAGTCGACCATCGTCCTCGTCTTCATGATGAAGGCCCAGTCGGAGCTCTGGGCGAGGAGGAGTTCGCGCGCCGCCTGGGCGAGTGCGCGGCGCTCGAGGGGAGCGTGGGCCTCGCGCTGCGCCAGCTCGGCCATGCGCTTTCCCATGTACAGGAGGTGCCGGTAGATCCAGTCGTTGCTGCCGTCGAGCCAGACGCCCGCATAGCCCCCCGCCCCCCAGGAGCACATCGGCGGCTCCGCCACCTGGTTGGTCGGCTCCTGGCGCAGAAAGTCCGAGCAGGCGCCGAGCCGGAAGTGTGGCTGCTCGGCAGCGCGCCGGATCACGTGCTCGAGGAAGACCGGACCCTCGAACCACCAGTGGCCGAAGAGCTCGGCGTCGTAGGGCGCGACCACCACCGCCGTGCGCCCGCCGAGCACGCCGGAAAGATGCTCGAACTGGCGCTCCCGGTTGAAGACGAAGTTGGCTGCGTGCACCCGCGCGCGCTCGAAGGCCCGTTCCCAGTCCCAGGGCTCCTTGTGATCCGTGCGGCCGGTGATGCGGTGGTACTTGAAACCCGTGCTCTTGCGCGCGCCGGTGGGTTGCACGTAGGGCGCTACGTAGTCGTCGTCCAGATCGAAGCCGATGTCGCGGTAGAAGTCGCGGTACTCCGGGTCGCCCGGATAGCCGAGCTCCGCGCTCCACACCTGCTCGCTCGATTCGGGATCCCGCCCGAAGGCCGCCACGCCGGAGGGCGTGAAGATCGGCGCGTACGGACCGAGCCGGGTGCGGGGGTTGGCGTCGGTGATCCCGTGGGTGTCCACGAAGAAGTAGCGGAGGTTCTCCTCGGCGAGGTAGCGGTCGAGGCCCGGGAAGTAGCCGCACTCCGGCAGCCAGATGCCGACCGGATCCCGCCCGAAGTGCAGGCGGTAGTGGGCGGCCGCCACCGCGATCTGGGCGCGCACCATCTCCGGCCGCGTCTCCACCAGCGGAAGGAAGCCGTGGGTGGCGCCGCAGGTGACGATTTCGAGGGCCCCGCGATCCTGGAGCGCGCGGAAGGCCGCCACGAGGTCGCGCCGGTAGCGCTCGTGCCAGAGCCAACGGCAGTGGAAGAAATGGTCGCGGTAGAAGCGCGCCGTCTTGTGGAAGGCGGGATCGTCGCGCGTGCGCACGACTTCCTTCTCCGCCAGCTCGCAGAGGCGGTCGAGGTGCCGGTCGTAGCGGGCGCAGAGCAGCTCGTCCCGTAGCATCTGGACGAGCGGCGGGCTGAGCGTCATCGAAAGGCGGAAGGGGATCCCCTCGTCCGCGAGCTTCTCGAGGCGCGAGACGATCGGCAGATAGGTCTCGGTGATCGCCTCGAAGAGCCAGTCCTCCTCGAGGAACGAGGCGTACTCGGGATGGCGTACCCAAGGCAGGTGCGCGTGCAGGTGGAGGACGAGGATGCCCGCCATGGATCAGCGTTCCTCCCGGTCCGGCGGGGGCCGGCCCCAGGCCGCCGACCCCGCCTCGGATCGGCGCCAGCGTTCGTACGGGAGGTCGGAGGCACCGCCCCGCCGCCATGCCGCCGATCCCAGCCCCTCCCCGAAGGGCAGCGGCCACGTGAAGGCGTCGAGGTCCTTGGGGAGGCGCGCGTCCCACGGCAGCGTGGCGAAGCGGTCGTCGGCCCAGGGCGAAGGACCGATGTTGGGGAGGCGGACCGGATTGGAAAAGCGGAGGCTCCGTTCGCCGTTTCGGCCCACGACGACGATCTCCGCCTGGTAGACCTCGCCGGGCGAGAGGTCGTTGACGTAGTACGATCCCGATTCCAGCGCGAAGTCGAGGTCGCGCACGCGGTGCGCGCCCTGGTGGATGCGCAGCCTCGTCCGCGGATCCTCGATCGATTCCATGGCGGCGCGCACCTCCTCGGGTGCGAAGTCCCAGTACACCCAGAGCGTGTGCGGATCCCGCGCCATGGCGGTGAAGGCGCCGTCGAAGTAGGCCGGCGGAAGGGGCGGAGGTCCCGGGGCAGGCTCCGTGGGCGGCGGCAGCTTCTCTTCCACGAGCGGGAGCGGCGCGCGGTAGGCCTCCTCCTCGCCGGCGATCCGGGCGACCAGATGCCCCTCGGGCAAGGGCTCGCCGAGACCCGAGAGGTGCGGGCGGACCGACGCCTTTCCCGCCGCGCGGACCGGCCCGTGCCGGGCCGGCGCGGGCGGTGCCGGGAAGGCGACGCGAGCGACGATCGCGATCCCCTCGGCGATCCGGGTCGCCAGCTCGCGGCTGCGTTCGAGGAGCGTGAGCGCCCGGCGCAGGACGGTTCGCGCCGTCCTTTCGAGGTTCTGTACGATGGCCGCCACGTCGCCCTAGGTATGCACCCCCCCGGTCCGATTCAACTCGCCCCCGGCGCAAAAGCGCACGGCCCGGAGGCGACCGTGCCCTCGACCGCCGCGCCGCTCTTCGGATAGGCTCCCCGCCGTGTTCGACGAACGACTCTTCGTGCGGCTCGAGCGCTGGGAGGTCGCTCTGGCCGAGGCCGCGCTGCGCGCGCCCGACCGCCTTCCGCGGGACCGCGAGGCCGCCCTGCGCTGGGCCCTGGGCCTGGCCCGCTTGCGCGATGGCGGCGGGGCGGACCTTCTCGGCCGGCTCGAGCGCTTCCGCGGGGACGTCGTCCGCACGCTGACGCCCGTTTTCGAAAACGGGGTCGACCTCGAGGCCGCCGCCCTCCTCGCCCCGGTCCTCGCCGCGCGCACCGCCTCCGAGCTAAAAGCCCTCGCGGCGGTCGCGGACCGCGGCGCCATCGAAGAGGAGATTCGGCAAAAGCGCCTCGTGCTCGCGCTGGGGGGCGGCGGCGGAAGCGCCTGGGCGCACCTCGGCGCTTTCTCCCTCCTCGAGGAGGAAGGCCTGCGCCCGGCGCTCTTGGCCGGGGCGAGCATGGGTGCCGTCCTCGCCCTGCTCCGGGCGCGCAGCGCCATCTACGACGCGGGCGATGCGCTCCACGCCGTGCGCTCCCTCTCCCTGGGGCGTCTGCTCCGGCCGGGGGCGGCTCCGCGCGCCTACGGCCTGCCCGCGCCCTTCCGTCTATGCCTGCGGGAGGAGGTGCGCTGGCCGGGCGTCGACGATCTCCGGCTCGCGGACCTCCCCATCCCCTTGGTGGTGACCCTCTCGGGGGTGCGCCGCGACGGCCTCCCCCACCCGCCATCCTTCTACGAGCGGCTCGTGCCGAACGCGCGCCTGCGGCCGCGCATCCTCCCGCGCAGCCTCCGCGCGCTGGCCGAGGCGGCCGGCGAGCTCGTCCGCGCGCGCGCCCTCGTCCCCATCCGGGTGGGCGGATCGCGCAACACCGAGCTCCATCCGCTGGATGCCGTCGGCTACTCCTGCGCCCTTCCCGGCGTCATTCAATACGAAGCCACCGGTTCGGGCCTTCCCCATCCTCTCCTCGATCGTGTCATGGAGGAGCATGGCGTGGGCTGGTTGCTCGACGGCGGCCTCACCGAGAACGTCCCCGCGCGCGCCGCGTGGGAAGCCGTACAGGAAGGCGCGATTGGCGGCCGGAACGCCTTGATCTTGGCCTTGGACGGCTTTTCACCTAGACTGACATCAGGATTGTGGATGCCGCTGCAACGGATCGCGCAGGAAAACGTCCGACGCAGCCTGGAGTATGCTCACGCGGTCGTAACCTACTCGAGGACTCTGTCTCCAGCCGACATTCTTCCTTCGGTGAACGGCCTCATTCGGGCCATTGACCTGGGGAGGTCGCAGCTCGCACATCAAATGCCTTTGATCCGGAAGCTCACCTCCCCGCTCCCTCCCCTTCCCAACGTCGCATCGGCCCGCCTCAGACTCGCCGTCTAGACGCGGCCGGGCTCGTTGCCGCCAAGGTGCGCGCGAGATGGTTCTCTACCTCGTTCAGATCGACGTTCCCACCCAGCAAGCCGAGGCCTTTTCCCGCTACCAGGCGGGGCACGTCGCCAAATCCCTCGCGGCCATGGGCCGCAGCGCGGTGGGCATGCGGGCGCGGGTGCTGCGCGACGGGGACGTCACGCGCTTTTATTGGTTCTTCGAACTGCCCAGCCTCTCCGCACTGGAAGCGTTTCTGACCTCGCGCGAGCGGGAGGAACTGGCCGCGGAGCTGGCGGAGGAGTTCCCCGAGGCCCGCGTCCACCTCAGCTTCGGCGAGCTGGTGGGCGGGGTGCGCCGCGGCCTGCGGTACGGCGAGGAACCGGGCGCGGCCTTCGTGCTCGACATCTCCCTTCCGCGGGGCGAGGCCAACGGCCTGGCCTCCTGGTACGACGAGGAGCAGATCCCACGCGCGCTCGCCGGCAACGGCTTCGTCCGCGCCCGGCGCTTCGAACTGCACGGCGACGACCAGACGACGCGCCACCTGGTCGTTCTCGACGCGGTCGATCTCGACGCGATTCGCGCCTACGAAAGCGAGAACGAGAGCGTGCTTCCGGCGCCCGACGGGCACGCGCCCGACGCCGTGGTGGAACGCGCGCTCTGGCAGTGGATGCGGGAGACGCCGGCGGGCGACTGAGCGCCCGGATCGCCTAAGTCCGCAGGATTGCTTGACATCGGCTCGAAGGCCCGGTTAGCGTTTTTTGGACTTGGGCCTGCGCGGTCCACTCTTCCCCCCGGAGCCGGAGTACGCGAGCCGATGGATGCAAAGGCCTTCCTCCATCTCGACGAGCGCAATGCGGCTTTGCAGGCGTATTTGGAGGCCGACCCGGACGTCGCCGACACGTTTCGCCGGACGTATCTGATCTCGTGGATTTACCACGAAAACGCGCTCGACGGCCTCGTCCTCACGGACGAGGAGATCAGCGTCGCGCTCGAGCAACAGGTGGCGGCGGAGCCCTCCTCCCAGAACGTGCTCGGCCTCATTCGCGCCCACCGCAAAGCCCTGGATCGCATCGAGGCGGAGGCGCGGTCGCGCCGGGGGAAGATCACGGTCGAGCTGCTCGAAGAGATCTACCGCTGGCTGATCGAGAGCGGCCGGCCCACGCCCAAGGAGAAGGCGATCTGGCGGCAGGAGATCCCCCTGCACCGCACGTATCTGCACGACCTCGCCGATCCCAAGGACATCCGGAAGGGGCTGGAGCAGTGGCAAGAGAGCCTGGCCAGCGGGGAGTTCCGCGAGCTGCATCCCGTGGAGCAGGCCGCCACCGCCCACTGGGAGTTCATGCAGGTCTTCCCCTTCGCGGAACACAACGGCCGGATCGGTCGGCTGATCCAGGCCTTCTATCTGCTGCGGGCCGGGCACATGGCGCCGGTGATGCACGCCACCACCCGCCAGGCCTACTACCAGAGCCTGCGCCACTCGCCCGAATCCCTCACCTCCCTGCTGGCCCGCGCGATGGAGGACGCCATGGAAAACTGCCGGCGCTACCTCCAGTCCTTGCGCGAGAAGCGGGCGAGTTGACAACCCGCTGCGCGACGGATCCGGGGCTGCGGCCGGCACGCCCGTCCGGCCCGTGTGCGCGCGGCTGTATCCGCGACGAAATTCTGATAGGGGTGCCCCCGGGGCGGGAATGACGCACCCGGGGCCGAAGGTTCCGGCCCCCCGGAGACAGGTCGTATGAGCAGTTCGATGCGGAGCGAGAAGCTCCGGGGCGCGGGACGATCGCCGAAGGCCCTCGAAGAACGCGCCGTTCGCCTGGTGGAGTTCGCGCGACGCAGGCAAAGGGCCCTCGTCCTCACCCACGACAACCCCGATCCCGACGCCATCTCCTCCGCCACCGCTCTCGGCCAGATCCTGCAGGAGAAGGCGCAGATCCCCTCCACCCTCGCCTACGGCGGGATCGTGGGGCGGGCGGAGAACCGCGCCCTCATCAAGGTGCTCAAGCTCCCCTTCGTCCCCATCCACCGCGTGCGCCTCGCGGACTACGACCTGATCTGCATGGTCGACACGCAGCCGGAATCCCGGAACCATTCGCTGCCCGAGGATCGCTTCCCCGACGTCATCATCGATCACCACCCCGAGCGTCCCGCGAGCGGTCGCGCGACGATCGCCGAGGTGGGTGGTCTTTACGGCGCCACCGCGACCATCCTCGTGCAGTACCTGCGCGCGTTGGGCGTCGAGCCGACGCGCGAGGTGGCCACGGCGCTCTTTTACGGCATCAAGGCCGACACGCGGGACCTGGGGCGCGAGACGATGCCCGCCGACGTCGACGCCTACGTCTGGCTCTTCCCGCGCACCGACAAGGAGGCGCTGACGCGGATCGAGCATCCCCGCCTCCCGCCGGAGTACTTCCGCCTCTTCCACACCGCGCTGGAGAAGGCGGTGGTCTACGACAACGTCGTCTGGTCGGACCTGGGCTGGATTTACACCCCGGACATGGTGGCCGAGGTGGCCGAGCGCCACCTCTACCTGGAGGGGATGAAGTGGTCACTCGCCCTGGCGCTGCACGACGACCACCTCTTCCTCTCGCTGCGCACCAACGACCGCCGCATGAACGCCGGGCGGCTGATCCGCGAGGTGGTCGAATCCTTCGATGGCAGCGCGGGCGGCCACGGCCAGATGGCGGGCGGGCGGATTCCCATCGTGGGCCGCAGCGAGGCGGAGATCGAGCGCCTCAAAGACGCCGTGCGCGAGCGCTTCCTCGCGCTGTGGGGCGTCGAGGACGAGCGGCCCGTCCCCCTGCTCGAGTATCCTCCGCCCTCCTCGGAGCGATGACGCGCGCCTATTTGGACTGGGCCGCCTCGGCCCCCCTCCATCCCGTCGCGCGCGCGGCGGCGATGGAGGCGATGGAAATCATCGGCAATCCCTCGTCGGTGCACGCGCACGGAAGGGCCGCCCGGGCGCTCCTGGAGCGCGCGCGCGAGCAGGTCGCGGCCTTCGTCGGCTGCTCGCCCCGCGAGATCGTCTTCACCGCCAGCGGGACCGAGGCGAATGCGCTCGCCGTCGTCGGCGGGCACGGGGCGCGCGGCGGGCGCGTCGCCGTCTCCGCGATCGAGCATCCCTCGGTCGCCCTGGCCGCGCGATCGTTGCCCGAAGCGGAGGTGGTCGTCCTGCCCTGCGATGCCGAGGGCGCCATCGATCTCGAGCGCGCCGAGGCGCTGCTCGCCGCCGGCGCGAGCCTGGTCGCCGTGCAGGTCGCGAACAACGAGACGGGCGTCGTGCAGCCCTGGCGCGAACTGGCCGGCCTCGCGGCGCGGACGGGCGCCCACCTCCATTTCGACGCGGTGCAGGCGGCCGGCAAGATCCCGCTCGAGGACATCGCCGCCCGCTGCCACACCCTCTCGCTCTCCGCCCACAAGCTGGGAGGCCTTCCGGGCGCCGGAGCCCTCGTGGTGCGCCGGGGCCACGAGCCCGCGCCGATCGTCTCCGGCCACCAGGAGCGCGGTCTGCGGGGCGGTACGCACGCCCTCGTCCCGATCGCCGCCTTCGGCGCGGTCGCGGAGCATCTGCATAGGCACATCGAGCAACGGCGCGCCCGCATCGAGGCGCGCAGCCGGGAGCTCGAGCGCATCCTCCTCGCGGCAGCGCCCGACGCGGTCGTCCACGGCCGAGGCGCGGAGCGGGTGCCCGGGATCGTCAACGTGCGATTCCCCGGCGTGGACGGGGAGACGCTCCTCGTGGCGCTGGATCTCGCCGGCGTCTCCTGCTCGCACGGCGCCGCCTGCGCAAGCGGCGCCATGGAACCCTCGCCGGTGCTGCTGGCCATGGGCCTCGAACCCGCCGCGGCGCGCGCGGCCATCCGCTTCTCGGTGGGCGATTCCACCACCGACGAGGAACTCGCCCATCTGGCGAAGGTCCTCGGCCCCGCGCTC
>DATGOH010000164.1:0-4430 GCA_035306165.1 Ferdinandcohnia sp. | reverse complement strand
CTATTCCAACCGGAAACTCTACGACACCAACGAGAGTCGTTACGTCACGCTGGTCGAGATCGCGCAGATGATCCGGGCCGGAGAAGAGGTCCAGATCATCGACAATCGGACCAAGGAAGATCTCACCTCCGTCACCCTTGCCCAGATCGTCTTCGAGGAAGAGAAGAAAAAGCCCGCCTCGACGCCCCTGTACGTCCTGCGCGACATGGTGCGACACGGTGGCGACAAGCTCTTCTCCTTCATCGCGGACGAGGTGAATCCCCGGGTGCATGCCATCCGCGCCGAGGCCGAACAAGCGGTTGCCCGGATCTTCCGCAGGGAGGTCGAGGGCATCCGCCAGGCCCGCGAGTTCGTGAAGGTGTCCCGCCAGACCCTCGAGGAATGGAATCGGACTCTGGAGGAGCGCCTGCACAGGGCCATGAAGACCGTGGTGGGGCTGCCGAGCCTGCACCGCGAGGTCCAGGCGCTGCGCGACAAGCTGTCCGAACTCGAGCGCAAGCTCGAGGAGCATGGGGAATGAAGCTGCGCCCTCGGCGGGTAGGCACAGTGGGGGGCGCAACAGGCTACCCGGACGGGTAGGTAAGGAGGAAGGAATGCAGTTCGTCGTGCAAGGCCGCCACCTCGATCTCACCGAGGCGCTCAAGGCGCATTGCCGGACGCGCATCTACGATCGGTCCATCAAGCTGGTCAACGACAGCGCTGCGCGCATGGAGGTGGAGCTCGCCGACGAATTCGGCGAGAAGCAGCGCAGCGGCGACAAGTCGTGCCGCATCCACCTCCGCGCGCCGGGCGTGGGCCCCATCATCGTCCGCGAGACCCGGCCCAACATGTACGAAGCCATCGACGTGGCGGCCGACCGCCTCGTCGAAGCGATCCGGCGCGCGCTGGGCAAGCGCGAGAGCTACAGCCGGGAGAGCATCAAGGACATGGACGCCATCCCGACGGAGATGGCCGCCGCCCCCGAGCGGGCGACCGACGTCTGATCGGGCGCTGCCGCGCGCGCCCATAGGACGCAGCTTCTCAGCAAGAGCGTCGAGCGCGTAGGCGCGTGGTTCGGAGGGCGGGACGACGATCGGGCGCCCGCCCTCCCGCACGAGCACCGGGGGGGACATGCACATCGAGATCAAGGCCCTTGGCCTCGAACTGACGGATCATCTGCGGGAGTACTGCCAGCGGCAGATCGTTCGCCCGCTCCGCCGGATCTTCGACCGCCAGGGCCCGCGCCTCGAAATCGAGCTGGCCGACACGAACGGCACCAAGGGGGGAAAGGATCAGCGCTGCCGCATCACCTACACCATGCCGCACACCCGCACGCTGACCGTGGTGGAGGTCACCGACGACATCTACCAATCGGTGGATCGGGCGGCGAACCGGTTTCGGAGGCTCGTCAAGAAGTACAAGGGCTGGAAGCTGGTGAAGACGCGGTACCCCACCAAGTACTACGTCGCGCGCCTGGCCAACCGACCGGCGCCCGACGAAGCCGCCTCCCCCGAAGAAATCACGCTCGAGGAAGACTCCCTCGCCGCCTTCGAGAGTCGCGCCTTCGCGCTCCCGCAAAAGTGATCAGGCCTTCTTGGGCGCCTTGGGGGCCGCCTTCTTCGTGGCGGCCGTCCCCTCGCCCGCGGGCTTGGCGCGCGGCGTGCGCGCGGTGGCCTTCTTCGCGGCGAGCTTCTTCTCGAGTTCTTCGATCTTGCCGCCGAGCTCCCCCAGCGAGCGATCGAGTTCGTCGAGCCGCTGCTCCAGGCGGTCGATGTCCTGCACCGAAGGGAGGTTCATCGTGGCCAGCACCGCCCGCAGGCTCTTGTCGAGCATGCCCTTGGCGGCCACGGTCCGGGAAACCGCGGCCTGCAGCGCCGCCACGAACTTCTCGTGGCCGAGCACCTGCGAGATCAGCCGGTCGAGCTGCGCCTCGCCCGCCGACATCATCTTCTGGATCCAGGGGTTCGAACGGAGCGTCACGTTTCCTCCAGGCCGCGCGCAAGATCCTCCCCGCGGGCCCCGCTGTCAACCGAAAGCCAGCGCGGGCCGCATCGGTGAGCGCCCCGCGGAGGCCGATGCGACCGCGCGCACGGCGTCCTTCTCCTTTCGTTGACCCGCCCCCCTGCGGGCTCTAGAACCGGGGCATGTCGCTTCTCGACCGCCGCCTCCACGTCAACATCGGCAAGGGCGGCGTGGGCAAGACCACCGTGACGGCCGCGCTGGCACTCCTGCTCGCGCAGCGGGGCAAGCGCGTCCTCGTGGCCGAGGTGCGGGCGCAAAACGTCCCCGCGATCCTCGGCGCGCGGGGTCGCGGCCGCGAGATCGCGCAGGTGGCCGAGAACCTCTGGGCCATCGCGCTCGAGCCCAAGGCCTCCATGCGCGAGTACGCGCTGATGCGGCTGCACAGCAAGGTCCTGTACCGCTCGATCTTCGAGAATCGCCTCGTGGCCTCCTTTCTGGGATTCATCCCCTCCCTTCCCGAGCTGGTGATGCTCGGCAAGGTGCTCCACGAGGTGCGGGAAGGGAACTGGGATGCCGTGGTCCTGGACGCCCCCGCCACGGGACACGGCCTGACCTTCCTCGGCGTTTCCCGCGCGGTGGGGCAAACCATCCCGGCGGGACCGCTGCGGAGCGAGACCGAATGGATGCAGGGCCTGCTCGAAGATCCGCAGGCGACCGCCATCCACCTGGTGGCCATCCCCGAGGAACTCGCGGTCACCGAGACCACGGAACTCGCGCGCGCGGTCCGCGAAAGACTCGCGCTCCCCCTCGGCATGCTCTTTCTGAACCGCCACGTTCCGGAGCGCTTCTCCGACGCCGAGCTCGAGGCCCTCTCCCGCGGCTTCGCCGCCCCGCAGCTCGAGGCCGCCGCCGACGCCGCGCGGGCGCACGAAGACCGCGCCCGTCGGTCCACGCGCTACGAGAAGCAACTGCGCGGCCTGGGTCTTCCGCTGACCACCCTCCCCCTGCTCTACCCGGAGCGTGCCGTCGGGCGCCGCGAGATCGAGACGCTCGCCGCCCGCATCGAGGCCATGGCATGAGCGGATCCCTCGATCCCCTCCTCCAGCGGGAAGTCGTCGTCTGCGTGGGTGCCGGCGGCGTGGGCAAGACCACCATCGCAGCGGCGGTGGCGCTGCACGCCGCCATGGAGGGCAAGCGCGCCATCGTCCTCACCATCGATCCCGCGCGCCGCCTCGCCACGGCGCTCGGGCTCTCCGCGCTCGACAACCAGGCTACGCGGGTACCGCTTTCCGAAGGCGCGCGCGGAGAGCTGTGGGCGATGATGCTCGACCTCGAGCGCTCCTGGGACGAATTCGTCGGCCGCACCGTTGCGCCCGAGCGGCGCGAGGCCATCCTCCGCAACCGCTTCTACAAGACGCTCTCGTCCAGCCTCGCGGGCTCCCAGGAGTACATCGCCACCCAGAAGCTCCACGAGATCCACGCGAGCGGCCGCTACGACCTCGTGGTGCTGGACACGCCGCCCACGCAGAACGCGCTGGACTTCCTCGACGCGCCCCGGCGCATCCTCGACTTCCTCGGCAACGACACCCTGCGCTCCCTGCTCGGTCCGGCGCTGCGCGCGGGCCGCCTCGGTTTCAAGCTCTTCCAAATGGGAAGCAACGCCCTCCTCAAAGGGCTGTCGCGGCTGACCGGCGTCGAAACGCTCGAGGAGCTCGCGCGCTTCCTCGCCGAGATCCAGCCCACCTACGACGAATTCAAGGAGCGCGCCGCACGGGTGCACGCCCTCCTCGCCTCGGACCGGGCGGCCTTCCTCCTCGTGACCACTGCGCGAGGCGGACCCGTGGAGGAGGCGATCTACTTCCACCGCCTCCTCGTGGAGGCCGGCATGCCGCTCGCCGCGGTGGTGGCCAACCGCGTCCACCCCGACCACCTGGGCGGCCTTCCCCTCCCCTCGCCCGAGGCGCTCGCCGACGAACTGCTGCGCGAAGGCGTCGTGGACCAGGGCCAACCGCCGCTCTCGCGGCGTCTGCACCAGACCCTCGTCGAGGCGCGGGCCCTCGCCCGGCTGGATGCGGCCAACCTCGAACGGCTCGAGGCCTCCACCCATCCGAGCCCGCAAGTCCGCGTGCCCCGCTTCTCGGGCGACGTGTATGATCTTCCCGCCTTGCGCACCATCGCAGATCACCTCTTTGCCCGGAGCTGACATCGCTTGGCCAACCGGTTCCTCCAACTCGTCGTCGTAGCCTGCGTGGGCCTTGGCCTGTCGGCGTGCAGCACCGCCCGCCGCCCGGCGACGGTGGAGTCCGTCCTCCGCTCGGTGGAGGGATACGACGACGAGGAGCTCTGGCTCTGCGGGCGCGCCGCCAAGCAGGCGGAGGACCACCTGCGCGCCGCCGTGTGTTTCTCTCTCCTCGCGGATCGCTCCCCCATCGGACCGCGCTGGCGCGAGGCGACCCTCGAGGCGGCCGCCGCATGGGAGCGCCTCGGCG
>DATGOH010000163.1:0-4581 GCA_035306165.1 Ferdinandcohnia sp. | reverse complement strand
CCGCCACCGCGGGCGGCACGCGGCGCCGCAACCAGACGAAGCGGTTGTTGGGAATGTCGAGCCGCTCGGCCACGCGCGCCGCCTGCGCGGGGGTGAGCTCCGCGGCGCGGGCGAGCGCGTCGAAGACTGCGCGCCGCTCCTCGATGGTCGCGCCGAGCAGGAGAGGATCGACGAAGATCGAGTCGACTTCGACCGAGGTGGCGAGCGTCCTTCCGTCGCGATCGAAGATCTCACCGCGGTGCGGCGCGAGATCGAGGACGCGGTGGACCTGGCTGCGCGCCAGGTCGCCCAGCCAGTCGCGCTGCACCACCTGGAGGTGGACCGCCCTGCCCAGGACGAGCACGAGCCCGCCCATCAGGACGAGAAAGAGGAGGAGGATGCGGTTGCGGATCCCCTCCACGCCCCTCCAGGCGCCGACGTCGAGGCGCCGCTCTCGGTCGGATCTCACCGCCTCGCCTGCACCTGCACCGATTCGGGAGTCCGCAGGGGCACGTGCACCACGCGCTCCGGGGTGAGGTCGACCATGCCGAGCCGCTTGCGCGCCTCGGCCTCCACCAGATGCGGCGCCCGGCGGGTGGCCAGCTCCAGACGCAAGGACTGCTTTTCGCGCAGAAGCGCGGTCTGCTCGCTCTGCAGACGGGAGAGCTCGTAACCGAGCCGCGTTCCCTCCACGCGGATCGCGGCCAGCGTGCAGGCGAGCGCGCCCGCGGCGGCGAAGATCACCAGGTCACGGGCGACGCCGCGGGTCTGCACCGCGCCGCGCAGGCGCATCTCCTTGATCCTCTCGCTCACAGTCGCTCCACCGCGCGCAGCCGCGCGCTGCGCGCTCTCGGATTGCTCGCGATCTCGTCCTCGTCCGGCATCACCGCCTTGCGGGTCAGCAGCTTCCACTCGGCCGCTCCGCAGCGGCATTCCGGCAGGCCCGGCGGGCAGCGGCAGGGGTGCGCGAGGTCGGCGAAGGCGTGCTTGACCGCGCGATCCTCCAGTGAATGGAAGGAGATCACCACCGCCCTCCCCCCGCGCGCGAGCAACGCGGGAATCTGGGCGAGGAAGTCCTCCAGCGCGCCGAGTTCGTCGTTCGCCGCGATCCGCAGCGCCTGGAAGGTGCGCGTGGCCGGATGGATCCCCTTCGGCCAGGCGCGGCGCGGGATCGCGCTCGCCACCACCTCCGCCAGGTCCGTGGTCGTTTCGAGCCGCGGCAGCGCCTCGAGGATGGCCGGGGCGATGCGCGGGGCCCAGCGCTCCTCGCCGTAGCGGAAGAGGATGTGCCGAAGCTCCCTCTCGTCCACGCTCTCGAGGAGCTCGCGGACCGTGCGCGCGTCGGGGCCCATCCGCATGTCGAGCGGCCCCGGCCTGCGGAAGGAAAAGCCGCGCCGCGCCTCGTCGAGCTGGAGGCTCGAGACGCCGAGGTCCACCAGCGCCCCCTCCACGCGCTCCACGCCGAGATCGTCGAGGATCCGCCGCGCATCGCGGAAGTTGCCCTGCACCGCGGTGAAGGCGTCGCCGAAGCGGGCGAGGCGCTGGCGCGCGCGCTCCAGCGCCTCCGGATCGCGATCGATGCCGATCACCCGATCGCCCTTGGCGAGCAGGCGCTCGCTGTGCCCGCCGAGCCCGAGCGTTCCGTCCAAGACGAGACGGGGCACGTCGGCCAGAAATCCCACCACGGCGTCGGGCAGGACGGGCAGATGGGCGGGGGCGGTCGCCAAGGCCTACTCCAGCGCGGCCTCGAAGGCGAAGGCTGCGGCGGCCGACTCCGCGTCCGGATGAAGGTCGAAGCGATCGTACAGGCCCGAGGCGCGGACGATCGCCTGGAGGTAGGGCGAGAGGCCGCAGAGCTTGAGGTCGCCGCTGCACTGGCGCAGGAAGGCGGCGCGAGCCGCCAGCAGGCGCACGGCGCGGTAGTCGAGGTGGTAGACCTCCGAGAGGTCGAGGACGATGTTCTGCTTGCCGGCGCAGGCGAGCCCGACGATCTCGTCGCCCAGCGCGGTGACGGCCGCCTCGTCCAGCTCCCCCACGGCGCCGATGACGTGCACGTCGGCATGGGGCGCCCGGGTGATGGCCGCGTCGTAACCCGAAACCCGTGCAACGGTGATCTTGTTCATAGCCCCAACTCCGCCAGCGCGCGGGCGAGGTCCGCCGCCTCTTCCCGCTGCTTGTCCTTCCACGCCCGCAGGCGCTCGGTGTCCCACATCTCGATGAAGCGCAGCGAGCCCACGAAGGCCACGTCCTTCGCGAGCCCCGCGTGATCGCGCAGCGTCGGCGCGACCACCATCCGGCCCAGCTTGTCGAGCGGCGTCTCGTGGGCGCCGCCCACGAAGAGCCGAAGCAACGCGTTGATCCGCGGATCGAAGTTCCCCCTGGCGGCGAGGGTCTCCTCCACCAGGGCCCACTCTTCCATCGGGTAAATCCGCAGGCAGGCCTCCAAGGGACTCGGCGTCACCACGAGGGTCGGGGTCTCTTCGCCGCCGTACTTGGTGGCGAGCACTTCGCGGAACTTCGCCGGAAGGGAGGTTCTCCCCTTCGCGTCGATCGCGTGCTCGAACGTACCCCGGAACAAGGTCGCTCCCTTGGTGGCCCCTGCTGATCCACTACGATCCACCCCTTACCACTTTCTCCCACCCAATGGCCAGATCCCCGGCGCAAGAAAATGCAAGTCACCCTGATTTCCGTGGGTTCGACCGGAAATCCTATACATGCGTTCAGATGCGGGTGGGGCTGATGCGGGCGCCGGACCGCACCGAGTGCATGGCGAGGAGCCAGGACTTGAGGTAGCGGGTGATGAGGAAGTTGGCGTGCACGTAGGCCCGCGCGGTGCGGCCGAGCCGCTCGGCCAGGCCTTCGTTCGCGAGGATCTCGCGGATGCGAAAGGCCGTGCCCGCGGTGGTGTGGGCGAGGTAGCCGCTCGAGCCGCTGAAGATCTGGCGGCGGATCCCGCCGACCGCGGAGCCCACCACGGGCTTGCCCTTCCACATCGCCTCGGTGACCACCAAGCCGAAGCCCTCGCGGATCGACTTCTGCACCACCACCGTCGCGGCGCGCTGCAGGGCGTTGATGATCCGGTGGGAATCGGGCGGCAGCGCAAGGACGTGGATGTCGGGATCGCCCTCCGCGGCCTGCCGGACCTCGGCGAGGACCTCCTCCCCTTCCGGATCGTCGGTGGCGGTGCCGCCCGCGAGGACGAGCTGGCAGTCGTTCCACTTGCGGACCATCCGGTAGGCCGCGATCACGCCGAGCGGATCCTTGAGGCGGTCGAAGCGCGAGACCTGCAAGAGGATCGGGCGGTCCATGTCGATGCCGAACCCCGTCACCACCTGACGGATCTCCTCCTCGGGCAGCTCGCGGTTCTTCTCGTCCAGAGGATCGATGGCGGGCGTGAGGAGGATCTGCGGGATCAGCAAGTCTTTGCCGCTCTCCGCGAGATGGAAAATGGATGCATCGTGTCGCTCCACGTAGGAGCGGAGAAATCCCCATACACGTGGATCGGCCTCCACCAGATCGATGTGGCAACGCCACAGCCAGTACTGTCTTCCGATCGGTTGGCGCGCCTCGACCAGGCCGACCGTCTGCGGATCGTGGGTGACGACGAAATCCGCTTCACGATCGACGAGAGCCAAATTGTTTCTCGTCGTTTCCAGATACGTGGAATAGTCTTCCGGAAGGATTTCCACGTAGGCGCCGTGCAACGCGTTGTGGAAGTCCTTGGTCACCTGGAAAAAGCCCGGCTCCGCCCGGATGACGTCCCAGGAGGCATGCAGGCCCACGTCCTGCATGAGGGGGACGAGCCGGGCGAGGAGCTCGGCGACGCCTCCGCCGCGGTAGGTGGAACTCAAATGCTGGATCCGCATGCCGCGCAGCCCCGCGGCGAGGCGCCGGATCTGCTCCACCTCCTCGGCACCCACCACGCTCTCGTAGGCCGACAGGCGCGGCATCTCGTGCTCGGTCGAGAGCCGCGGTCCGGAGGCGTCCTCACGCATGGAGCATCACCAAATCCGCGATGCGGTGCTTGAGCGTCTCGAGATCCGCGGCGTAGGGGGAGAGCTCGCGCAGCTTCTGCGCGAGCTCGGGCTTTTTGCACTCCTCGTCGATCCAGCGCGAGAAGTCGTTCTCCCCGGGGCCCACGCGCAAAGTGGAGACCACGAAATGGTGGAAGATCACCTCGTGCGGCGCCCGCCGGATCTCCCACGCCAGCTCGTTGAGATCGCGCGCCACCTTGCCGGTGGGGAAGACGAAGCTCTGGCTCTCCAGGAAGAAGAACTGGCGCTGGTGGGGGACGTGCTGGATGAACTCCACCGAGCCGAGGTGGCGGTCGACCTCCTCGATCAAGCGGTTGCGCGCCGCACGGATGGTCGGGAACTCGAGGGGGTCGATGACGGTCAGCCGCTCGCCCAGCACCTCCTCGTGCAGCTCCCTCCAACACCAGACGGCGAAGTCGTTGGCGAAGGCGCCGGCTGCGAAGTGCCGCTGGAAGAGCGCGTGGTAGAGGTGGTGGTAGATGGAGCCCCCGGGCACCCGCTGGAGCCCCTTGAGCAGCGCCCGGAGGTTGTTCGCCGCGAACCCCGTGTAGCGCGTGAGGCTCAGGGT
>DATGOH010000162.1:0-13431 GCA_035306165.1 Ferdinandcohnia sp. | reverse complement strand
CGTTCGAGGTGCGCGCGCCCCTCGAAGAAGGCGAGCTCCGCGTGCATGGTGCGCAGCATCTTGGCTTGCTCACCGGTGATCCCGGGAAGGCGCCCCGCCCGCTCCACCAAGAGCAGGCCCTCCTGCACGCGCGCCTCGTCCTCCGATCGGATCCGTTCCATCGCGAGGTCGGCGAGGATCGCGAACAGGGCGCGGTCCAAATCCTGCCGCTCGTCGAAGCGCCGCTCGGGGAAGGGACCTGCGCCCGGCGGCAGATCGATGGGCGCGTAGATCGCGGCGGTGTGCGCGTCGTCGGGGAGGTAGGGGCGTTTTCCCGAGGGCAGCCAGGCACCACGGTAGACCACGAGCCGCTCGCCCTCCTGCACCAGGTAGTAGAAGCGGCTGTTGCGCTCGGCGAGAAGGTAGAGGGTCGCCGCGGCGAGGCCGAGCACCACCACGCCCAGAAAGAGCCGCATCGCCCGGACGCGAAACCCCGCGCCCTCGGCGGCGGGTTCCGGCTGCTGCTTCGTCTCGAACTCTTCCACCCCTACTCCTTTTCCCCCTCGGCCACGCCGATGTACGGGAGGTTGCGGTGGCGCTGATCGTGGTCCAGGCCGTAGCCCACGAGAAAGCGGTCCTCCACCACGAAGCCACAATAATCGATCGGAACCTGCACGCGGGAGCGGGAAGGTTTGTGCAGCAGGGCGCACAACCGCACGTCCGCCGGCTTCCGCGTACGCAGGTTGTCGAGCAGGTACTTCGCCGTCAGCCCCGTGTCGACGATGTCCTCCACCAAGAGGACGTGCTTGCCCGCGATGGGCATCGAGAGATCCTCGATGAGCCGCACCACGCCCGAGGTTTCGGTGTTGGCGCCGTAGGAGGAGACGGAAAGGAAGTCGACGACCAGCGGCAGATCGATCGCGCGGGCGAGATCCGCCAGGAAGACGAAGGCCCCCTTGAGCACGCCCACCAGCACGAGCTCCTTGCCCTGGTAATCGCGCGTGATCGCCTCGCCGAGCTCGCGCACGCGGGCCTGGATCGTCTCCGCGGAAAGAAGGGGCCTCGGCTCCATGGCGCGCACCGTAGCATCCCGCATCGAGCGATCAACACTTGCCGAAGGGCGCCCTTCCCTGCACCCTGCGCGCATGGCCATCCACCGCAGCCGGGCCCCCGCGAAGGTCAATCTCTTCCTGTACGTGCGCGAGCGTCGCCCGGACGGCTACCACGAGATCGAGAGCCTGATGGTCCCCCTCTCCCTCGCCGACGAGCTCGAGGTGGAGGTGGGAGCGCCCGAGGACGCGATCGAGGTTCCGGGGCGACCGGATCTGGAGGGAGCGGACAACCTCTGCCTGCGCGCCGTGGACGCCTTCCGCCGCCACCTCGGCCCCGTCCCCGGCGTGCGCATCCGCCTGGACAAGCGCATTCCCACGGCCGCCGGCCTGGGCGGCGGCTCCTCGGATGCCGCGGCCGTCCTGCGCTGCCTCGCCGTCGACCGCGGGCTGTCGATCGACGATCCGCGCCTCGCCGCCGCGGCTCTCGAGGTGGGCAGCGACGTCCCCTTCTTCTTGCGCGCGGCGCCCGCGCTCGTCCGCGGCCGCGGCGAACACCTCGCGCCGGCTCCCGAGCTTCCCGATCCGCTCCACCTCGTCCTCGTCCATCCTTCCTTCGGCGTCTCGGCGCGCGAGGCGTACGAAGCGTTGGCGGCCGAGCGCGGCGGACGTCTCCCGCCGTCGCCACCTCCCCTCGGTCCTCTCTCCGACGCGCGCGCCGTCGCGGCGATCCTCGCGAACGATCTCGAGGGACCGATTTCTGTTCGATATCCGATACGACCGATCGTCGAGGATCTCCTGGCGGCGGGAGCGCTCGGCGCGCGCATGTCGGGCAGCGGCCCCACGGTCGTCGGCGTGTTCGCCGATCGACAAGCCGCCGAACGGGGCGCGCGCGCCCTCGCGGGTATCCCCGGCAGGACGACGTGGGTAGTGACTGCCGGGCGCTCTCACGCTAACCTGGTTCCACCGTGACCAATTCGGCATTGGGGGAATCAGGGATGGAAATCACCGAGGTTCGTGTCATCCCGGTCAACGAAGACAAGCTCCGCGCATACGTCACCATCACGCTCGATGACTGTTTCGTCATCCGTGACCTCAAGGTGATCCACGGCAACTCCGGCCTCTTCATCGCAATGCCGTCGAAGAAGCGCAGGGACGGGACCTATCGGGACATCGCCCACCCGCTCAACCGCGAGACCCGAGAATGGATGGAGCAGCTCATCCTCTCGGAGTACGACCGGGAGCTGAAGAGCCGCGATCCGAATACGCTGCTCCCGAAGGCAGCCTCCGACATGGAGTGAGCGGCGGCCCGCGCATCGCCCACGCCCGACCGGCGCGCGAGGGGACGCGCCGCGTTGGGGAGGCAACACGAGGTTGCGTGCATGTCCAGGGTCGCCTATAAGGCGCCGCACGCGACGCTCCCGTCGCCTCGGGCCGATGCGAGATCGAAGCCGATGAGCCGCGAATTCAAGGTCTTCACGGGCAACGCCAATCCCAAGCTGGCAAGGGACATCTGCGCTTATCTGGAGCGCCCTCTCTCCGCCGCCGACGTCGGCCGATTCTCCGACGGTGAGATCAGCGTCGAGATCGGGGAGAACGTTCGTGGCGTCGACTGCTTCATCGTGCAGCCGACGTGCACGCCCACGAACGATCACCTGATGGAGCTCTTGGTGATGATCGACGCGCTCAAGCGCGCGTCGGCCGCCTCCATCACCGCCGTCATCCCCTACTACGGCTACGCCCGCCAGGACCGGAAGGTGGCTCCGCGCACGCCCATCTCCGCCAAGCTGGTGGCCGACCTCCTCACCGCGGCGGGCGCGACCCGCGTGGTGTCGATGGACATGCACGCGGGCCAGATCCAGGGCTTTTTCAACATCCCCTTCGATCACCTCTACGCCGCGCCGGTCCTCGTCGACCACCTGCGCAAGAACATCGCGGATCCGGAGAACCTCGTGATCGTCTCTCCGGACGCCGGCGGCGTGGAGCGCGCCCGTGCCTACTCCAAGCGGCTCGGCGCCTCGCTGGCGATCGTGGACAAGCGCCGCGCCCGGGCGAACGTCTCGGAGGTGATGAATCTGATCGGCGACGTCTCCGGCAAGCACGCCGTGCTGCTGGACGACATGATCGACACGGCCGGCACGCTCACCAGCGCCGCCGTGGCCCTGGTGGAGAAGGGCGCGGCCCGGGTGTCCGCCTACGCCGTGCACCCCGTCCTCTCCGGCCCGGCCATCGATCGGCTGGAGAACTCCCCGATCGACGAGGTGGTGGTGACCGACACCATCCCGCTGAACGGGAAGGCCCAAGCCTGCAGCAAGATCAAGGTGCTTTCGGTCGCCCAGCTCTTCGGAGAGGCGATCCGCCGGATCCACTCCGCCGATTCCCTCTCCTCGTTGTTCATCTGACGACCGGCTTGCGCTTCGGCGGGCCGGCGTGCTAGATCGCGCGGCTCTTTCGGGGGCGCGCCCACCGAATTTCTTGGTTCGAGGAAACGAGATGGATCAGACCACACTGCATGCCCAGGTCCGGGAATCCACGGGGAAGGGCATCGCGCGCCGCCTGCGGGCGCAGAAGAAGATTCCCGCCATCCTCTACGGGCCCCACCTGAAACAGCCGATGTGCATCGCCGTCGACCCGAAGGCCCTGCGCGCGGCCGTCGCGGGTCCCCGCAAGCTCAACACCCTCCTCACCCTCGACATGGGCGAGGCGGGCAAGCGGGTCGCGCTTCTCAAGGACTACCAGAAGCACCCGGTGACCGGTGAGCTCCTCCACGCCGACTTCTACGACGTGCGGCTCGACAAGCCGATCCGCGTCTCCGTCCCCGTCGTGCTCGAGGGCCGGCCGGAGGGCGTCACCCAGGGCGGCCTGCTCCAGCAGACGCGCCGGAGCCTCACCGTGGAGTGCCTGCCCGACGCGATCCCCGAGAAGATCGTGATCGACGTCACTTCCATGAAGCTGGGCGAGGCGCTGCACGTGGCGGACGTCCAGCCGCCCGAGGGCGTGCGCATCGTCTACGTGGTGAACTTCACCGTCGCCGTGGTCGTCGCGCCCGAGGGCGAGGCGGCCGCCTCCTGACGTTGAGACTGCTGGTCGGCCTGGGCAACCCGGGGCCCAAGTACGAGATGACCCGGCACAACGTCGGCTTTCTCGTGGTCGACGAGGTGGCCCGGGATCTCGGCGCGCACTTCGACCGGCAGAAGTTCAACGCCCTGCTCGGCGAAGCGGAGTGCGAGGGTGAGCGGATCCTCTTGATGAAGCCGCTCACCTTCATGAATCTTTCGGGCGAGGCGGTGGGTGCGGCCTGCCGCTTCCACAAGATCGCGCCCCCGGACGTGATCGTCGTCCACGACGAGTTGGACCTTCCCTGGGGAACGGTCCGGATCAAGGTGGGCGGCGGCCACGGGGGCCACAACGGGCTCAAGAGCCTGATCGCCCATCTGCAGAGCCCGGATTTCGTCCGGGTCCGCGTGGGCATCGGTCGCCCCGAGGGAGGACGCGACGTCGTCTCTTGGGTGCTCGGCGGTTTCGGCGAGGCGGAGCGCGCCTCGCTGCCCGCCGTCGTGGAACTGGCTGCGAAGGCGGCCGGTCGTTTGTTGAAGGAGAAAGACCCCCGGATCTGCATGAACGAATTCAACCGCCGATCCGGGGTTTGAACGAGGTCCCTCGCTGCAGGCGCGTCCTGCGGCAAACCCAGGAGGAACCATGGCCGAGAACGTTGCGGCAAAGCCGACGCGGGTCGCGCCCACGCAGCGCACCCTCCGCGAGTACGAAACCATCTACCTGCTGCGGCAGGACCTGACCCCGGAGCAGGTCGACCGGATCAAGGAGCGCCTGCGGGCGATCGTCGACCGCGAGGGCGGTCGGGTGATCCGCTTCACCACCTGGGGCAAGAAGAAGACTGCCTTCCCCGTGGGGAACAAGGAGGCGCGCGCCATCTACGTGCACGTCTCCTTCCTGGGCAAGGGCGGACTGGTGGCGGAGCTGGAGCGGAACCTTCGGAACTTCGAGGAGGTTCTGAAGTTCCAGACCGTGAAGGTCTCCGACGCGGTGGACCCCGACCAGCGGCCGACCGAGGAGGACGTCGTCCTCGAGGGCGACCGCGAGGAGGAGCGCTCCGCGCGCGAGGGTCAGGAAGGACGGGCCGACGAGGATGCGGAGGCGGCGGCCCGCGACGACGACGCTTCCGAGGACGCTTCGGACGAGGAGACCGAGGAAGACGCCGAGGAGGAAGCCTCCGAGTGACCTTCGGGCGTGGCGCAAGACCACGTCCTCCGACGCAAGTCGTGATCCGAGAAGGAGTCGAACATGTCCAAGACCACGGCCCGTGAGCCCAGGGCGCCCGCCGCGATCTTCGGCGGCCGCCGCGGCCTTGGCCGCAAGAAGGTTTGCCGGTTCTGCGCCGATCGCTCCACGGTGATCGATCACAAGGATCCGGCCACGTTGAAGCTCTTCCTCACCGAGCGTGGGAAGATCATCCCCCGGCGGATCAGCGGCAACTGCGCCTACCACCAGCGGATGGTGGCCAAGGCCATCAAGCGCGGTCGGCAGCTTGCCCTGCTCCCCTACACGGTAACCCACAGCTGAGGAGGCAGCCATGAAGGTGATTCTTCGTGAGACCCTCCCGAATCTGGGGCAGGCCGGCGACGTGGTCGAGGTTCGCCCCGGCTACGGCAGGAACTACCTGATCCCCCAGGGCAAGGCCGTGCTGGCCACCGTCAAGAACGTCCGGCAGCTCGAGCACGAGAAGAGCGTCGCCCTCGCGCGCCAGGCCAAGATCAAGGCCAGCGCGACGGACCTCGCCGCCCGTCTCGCCCGCGTCGAGCTCACGATCGCCCGCAAGGTGGGCGAGCAGGACAAGCTCTACGGCTCGGTCACCTCGCTCGACATCGCCGAGGCGCTCGCCGCCCAGCACATCGAGATCGACCGCCGGCAGATCCAGCTCGAGGAGCCCATCCGCAGCCTCGGCACCTTCGAGGTGCCGGTGCGGCTCCACCCCGAGGTGGTGCAGCCGGTGAAGGTGATCGTCGTCGCCGAGGAGTGAGACGGCCCGTCCGCCTGTGGCGCGTCCGGCGGTTCGATCGAGCCGCCGGACGGCCCCCGGCGCGATCGGGCTGATTTTTCGGTCCGCTTCGTGCTGGAATCGCGTGGGAGGTGGGCATGCGGTTGCGCAGCGAGTGGGAGAAGGGCGAAAGTCCGCGCAAGACGACCACGCTGCACGACCTGGACGCGGAGCGCGCCCTCCTCGGCGGCCTGCTCATCGACCCGCGGAAGCTGACCGAGATCGAGGACCGACTCGGTCCCGACGCCTTCTACGACCCCCTCCACCGCCGCATCTACGCGGCCATGCTGGCGATCGAGGATCGGTCGGCGATCGATTCCATCACCATCAAGGGCAAGCTCTCCGAGGCCGGCGAGCTCGACGCGGCCACCTCGGAGCGGCTCCGCGTCATCGAGGAGAGCGCGCTCTCCGCCGCCAACGTCGCGCACTACGCCGACATCCTCCTCGACAAGGCGCTGCGGCGGCGCCTCTCGGACGTGGCCGAAGAGATCGGCCGCCTCGCCATCGAGGCCGGCCAGGACATCGCCTCCCTCACCGACAACGCCGAACGCCTCGTCTTCGGCGTCACCGACCAGAGCCGGCGCGGCGAGCCCCGCGAACTCCGCGGCATCCTGGCGGAGACCATCCAGCTCATCGAGCGGATGCGCTCGCGCAAGACCCTGGTCACGGGGCTCTCGACCGGGATCTACCTGCTCGACCAGCGCACCACCGGCCTGCACCCCGGGGAACTCTTCATCCTGGCGGCGCGTCCCGGCGTGGGAAAGACCTCGCTCGCGATGAACATCGCGGTGCACGCCGCCACCCGCGCCGAGCCACCGGTGGGCGTGGCCGTCTTCAACCTGGAGATGCCGGCCACCCAGCTCGCCCTGCGCATGCTCTGCGCCGAGGCCCGCATCTCGCAGTCCAAGCTGAAGTCCGGCTCCCTCTCCCACCACGACATGGAGCAGATCATCCACCACTCGGCGCAGCTCTACAACGCGCCGATCTACATCGATGACAGCTCCACCTTGACGATCAGCGAGCTCCGTTCGAAGGCGCGGCGGCTGAAGATGATGAACCCGGAGCTCGGGTTGATCGTCATCGACTACCTGCAGCTCATGAGCGCCCGCGGCCGCGCGGAGAGCCGCCACCTCGAGATCGCCGAGATCTCGCGCGGCCTGAAGAGCCTGGCCAAGGAGCTCGGCCTCCCCGTCATCGCCCTCTCCCAGCTCTCCCGCGAGGTGGAGAAGGGCAAGCGTCGGCCCCAGCTCTCCGACCTGCGCGAATCGGGCTCGATCGAGCAGGACGCCGACTGTGTCCTCTTCATCCACCGTGACGGAGAGATCGAGCCCCAGGGCCCCGGCGGCCCGATTCCGGTGGAGCTCATCATCGCCAAGCAGCGCAACGGCGCCACCGGCAGCTTCGAAGCCGTCTTCATGTCCGAGTACACCCGCTTCGAAAACGCCGCCCGCGAGGACGAGGTCCCTCCCCCCGGCTACTGATCCCTCCCCCTCTCCCCACCCCCTCCCCTCCCGAATGTCCGCCGAATCCTCGGCCGCGTGGGTTCAGGCGGGCAGAGGGTTCTTGTACGATCGATCCACGAGAGGTCGGTCGACGGCCGGCCCAAACGATGGAGGTGACGATGGCGAAATTCGTCCAGGCCACGGCAATCCTCGTCGCGTGGGCGCTGGCGCTCGCGTGCTCGACGGAACCGATCGAGGACGACGGCGATCGAAAGAAGGGCGATCCCCAACCGCACCCGCCGCACGGCTGCGCGGCGAATCCGCTCCCGGGGCCGATCGAAGCCGGGCGTTGGTCCGACCGATTCTTCGCCCCCGGCCTGGGCGGAATCGACGGCTACGGACCGCGGGTCCACGACCTGGCTCTCGATCCCGAGGGGCGGCTGGTGGCGGTGGGCTACTTCTCCTTCGCCGACACCCAGCCGATCCCGGCGGCGGCGCGCTGGACCGGCAGCGCCTGGGAACCGCTCGTCCCGGGTTGGGAGGACGTCCCCCCGCACTTCACTGCCGTCGCCATTCGAGAGGACGGAGCGATCGCCCTCGCGACGCACCATGCCTTGGAGTGGGTGGGCGAGTTGATCCTGGTGCGCGACGGCCAGGCGGAGTCGATCGGCGCCTTCGTGGGCGCCATCCGCAAGCTGCACTGGCAAGGCGATCGCCTGTGGGTGGCGGGCCTCTTCGAGATGGGGGACGGCCCCCGGCACCTCGCCCTTTGGGAGGACGACACCTGGAAGGAGGCGCCGCTGGGCAGCCCCGACGGAGCCGTCTTCGACATCCTCGAGGAGGACGGCACGCTCGTCGTCGCCGGCGCGTTCCAGACGATCGGTGGGATCGAGGCCGACAAGCTGGCCGCCTGGGACGGCGCCACCTGGACGGCGCACGACGTCCCGATCCCCGGCTGGATCTACACCCTCGTGCGGGACGCCGACGGCGCGTGGGTCGTGGGCGGCAGCCTCGCAATGGGGGATGAGCCGACGCACGGCGGCGTCGCGCGTCGCAACGCGGAGGGAAGCTGGGAGCTCCTGGGAGGCGGGTTCAACAGCGGCTGGTTCCCCGGGGTGGTCACGGCGCTGGCGGTGCACGAGGGCGCGCTCTACGCGGCGGGGTGCTTCCGGGAGGACGCCGCCGGCGAGCCCATCCCGCCGCTGGTGCGCTGGGACGGCGAGGCATGGGTCCCGGCCACGGAACTGTACCAGCCGATCCGGCCCTGGTACGACCCGATCTCCTGCGGGGACGAGGGGCCGCAGAGCTTCTTCCGCACGGTCTACCAGCGGATGCTCTCGGTGGGGGATCGCCTCTATCTCGGCGGCGCCTTCGCGGGCGTGGGCGATACGCCGGCGCTCGACATCGCCGTCCTCCACGACGGCGCGTGGAAGCCCTTGGGATCCGACGCCGGCTCCCCGGTGATGGGCTGGTTCACGCGCATGGAGACGGGCGGGCCGGACTGCACCCTCTACGCCGCCGGCCCGATCTCGCACCTCGGCACGGAGCCGTTCCACGCGGCGCTCGTCCGCTGGAAGGAGCGGTGGGAACCGTTCGGGCCTCCCGTTCCCGAGGGCCTTCAGTGCCTTGCGCATGCGGTGTCGTCCGACGAGCGCGTCCTCGTGGCCTGCCACGAATTCGACGAGGAGTTCGGCGAGGCGGGCGCCGCGCACCTCTTCGAGCTCACCGCGGAGCAGTGGATTCCGGTCGCGGAGCTCGGCGACGGCGTCTTCGTCTTTGACATGGAGTTCGACGCGGCCGACGCCCTCTGGATCGGCGGTGGCTCCATGGAGGGCAGCTACCTCGCCCGCTGGGACGGGGAGCGCATCGAGGTGATCGAATCGGGTTTCGACGCCCCCATCTCCCTCCTCGCGGTGGAGCCCGGCGATCCCGAGCCCGACGTGGTCGTGGCGGGCTACTTCCTCCACCGCGGCGACGAGTCGATGGAGTCCGTCGCGCGCTTCGACGGCTCGACCTGGCACCCGATGGGGCAAGGCATCGGCCCCGCCTCCGCGCTCGCCTGGGGCCCGACGGGTCTTTACATGGCGTCGGAGGGCGGGTTGTGGTCGCTCGGCGCCTCCCCGGCTGCCGAAGAGATGCCCAGGTCCTTCGTGCTCGCGCAGTGGAGCGGGAGCGAATGGGAGGAGATCGGGACCGTGGAGAACGGCCTGCCACCCGTCGACGCCGAGGGCGCGCCCCACACCTTCCGGAAGCTCGTCCCCACCCGCGACGGCCTGGTCGCGGTGGGCGAGGTCTGGGACGGAACCACCGCGGTGCACGCGATGTACTGGAACGGCGAGCGCTTCGTTCCCATCGGCGGCGGGGTCGGGGCGATCGCCGTGGACACCGCCGCGGCGACGCCCGCCGGCCTCTTCTTCGGCGGCCTCGTGGCCACCGTCGATCCGGCCGGCGCGACCCAGCCGAGCGTGGGCGCGGCCCTGTACGAGTGGCGGTGAGGCAGCCGCCGGGCCCGCCCCGTCTCCTCCGCGAAGGGGGAGCGGGCGGGCCCGCGCCGCGTCCGCCGCGCGTCAATCCGCGAGGGTACAGGCGGGCTCGACCGTCTCGTCCGGGCAGGCGTTCTCCACGCCGCGGATGGAGATGGAGACCGTATCGGCCTCGGCGAGGCGCTGGCAGAGCGGCGGCGAGAAGGTGATGGTGCGCGGGTCGAGGCTGCCGTCCTGCCTGCGGACGAAGAACCAGTCCGCCTCGGCGTCGAGCTCCGCGTTGCACTGCGTCTCCACGCGCTCACCGTCGATGCGAAGGGCGATTTTCACGAGCCGGCCGTCGCAGACCGGTCCGTCGAGTTCGTAGACGCAGGGCGCGGCGATCCGCTCGATGATCGCGGCGAGCGCGGCCTCGAGCTCCGCCTCGTCCGCGGCCGAGTAGAACTTCTGCGCGTGGTCCTCGCGGGGAACGCCGCCCGCCTCCGCCAGCCGGTCGAGCACCAGGGTCGAGAGCGTCTGCTCCTCCGTGAAGACCTCACCCAGGCCGATGACGAAGGTGCGCACCCCTGCCGCACGCAGGCGCTCGACCTCCTTCAGCGACGCGGCGTCGTCCAGGCATTGGATGGGCACGATGAGCTCGCCCTCCTCGCCGAACGCCAGCTGCCCGCCCACACCGGCGCAGCCGCTCTCCACGGCGCAGACGCACTCCACTTCGTGATCCCCGTTGCAGTTCATCAGGCCGTCGGTCACGAGGACCACGTAGTTCTCGCGGTCGGGGTAGCGCAGCTTGCCCTCTTCGTCCACGAGCCGCTCGTAGGCCGCGGCGAGGGCCTGCGTGGTCGGCGTGCCGCCTTCCGGCTCCTCCATCAGCTGGCCGTAGTAGGCCTCGATCACGCCGTCGGCGGAATCCGGCCCCGGATCGACGAGCGCCTCGGGGCTCCCGCAGACCGGATCGCCCACCCCGTAGGCGACCAGGCCGAACCAGACCTCCTGAGCGTGCTGCCGGACCGTCTTCTCGATCACGCTCCGCGCGACCACCATCCGCGAGCGGCGATCGGGAACCACGTCCTCCGGAGCCCCGCCCAGCGGACGACAGCCGTGGCCGGAACCGGGCGTGGGCGTGGGCTCGAAGCAGTAGCGCATCGAAGCCGAGCGGTCCTGGAGGATGAGGAGCGTAGGAGGCTGGGCCCGGACGTAGGTGCCCTCCGTCTCCAGCGCGACGATGGTCTGGGGGTCGACCTCCTCCATGTTGTAGGCCTGGCAGGCCCCGACGAGGGCGAGGACGACGGCGGTAACGGCGATTCGCTTGGCCATGGCGCAACAGAATTTGGATCTTTGACCCATCCTACGACGGCCCCCGCGCGGCAGGCAATTTCCCGGTCGCTACGTAGTGGTGCACCGCCTCCTTGGCGTGGGCGACCGCCGCCTCGAGCGCGTCGCCCGAGGCGAGTCGGGCGGCGAGGAAGGAGGCGAACCGGCAGCCCGTGCCCCTCCGCCCCTGCGCGAGCCGGGGTGCGCCGAAACGGACCGCCTCCCCGGGGCGGACGAGGAGGTCCACGGCCTCGCCCGGAAGGTGGCCTCCCGTGACGAGCACCGCGCCGGCCCCGGCCTCGAGGAGCACCTCGGCGCAGGCGCGCATCCCCGCCTCGTCCCTCGGCTCGGGCCGATCGGCGAGCGCCCCGGCCTCGGCGAGGTTGGGGGTGAAGACGGCGTTGGCGCGACAGAGCCCACGGTAGGCGGAGAGCTCTCCCTCGAAGAGCGGGGGCCCGGAGGAGGCGCGAAGCACCGGATCGATCACCCAGGGCACCTCCGACAGCGGCGGCCGGGCCAGGAGCGCCGCGAGCATGCGCGCGTTCTCGGCGCTTCCGAGCATCCCCAACTTCACGGCGTCCACGCCCTCGTCCTCGACCAAGGCGAGGACCTGCCGCTCGAGGATCGCGGCGGGCAAGGAGAAGTGGCCCCGCAGGCTGCGCGAGGTCTGGACAGTGGTGGCGGCCGCGCAGAGCAACGGTTCGGCGCCGGCGGCCCGGACCGCCTCGCCGTCGGCCCACAACCCCGCGCGTCCCACGGGGTCGATCCCCGCGACGACCAACACCTTCGGCGTCATCGCCGGGCAGCCTCCTTTACCAGCGCCGCGTAGATGCCCCGGTTCCAGGGAACGGAATCGAGGAGCCGCTCCGGATGCCACTGCACGCCGAGCACGAAGCCGTCGGTCCGCTCGATGGCCTCGATCACGCCGTCGGGCGCGCGCGCCGAGACCCGCAGCCCGCGTCCGACCCGGCCCACGGCCTGGTGGTGCGTGCTGTTGACCTCCGCCGGGCCCGCCCGCCCCGCGGCCCGCGCGAGCAGGCTCCCCTCCTCGATGAGGATCGCGTGGGACGGCCGATCCTTGGGAAGGCTCTGCTCGTGGGGGAGCGCGCCCTCGATCTCGGTGGGGATGTCCTGGACGAGGGTCCCGCCGAGGACCACGTTCAAAAGCTGCATCCCCCCGCAGACGCCGAGCACGGGCAGTCCCCGCGCGAGCGCGCCCTCGAGGAGCTCCCACTCGAAGCGGGTCCGCTCCTCCTTGCGCGGGCCGAGCCCGGGGCGCTCGGCCTCGCCGTAGGCGCTCGGCGGGATGTCGAAGGCGCCGCCGGTGATCACCACCCCCTGCGCGCGATCGAGGAGTTCGTCGACCGGCGCGCCGTACGGCGCCACGAGGGGCAGGCCCCCAGCCTCGAGCACGGCATCGGCGTAGGGACGCTCGAGAAAGAGCCGCGCGCCCTCGCAATCGGGCGAGAGGAGGATGGTGGGTCGCATCACGATCGTCCTGCGTGGAAGGCGGCGACGAGGGCCCGCGCCCTCTCCGCGATGGCGGCCGTACCCCCGTCGCGGCCGAGCGCGGCGGAGCCCACCGCGGCCGCCGCCGCGCCGGTCGCGGCCACTTGGCCGATGTTCTCGAGTCCGATGCCTGCGATGGCGACCACGGGAACGGGAGAGAGGCGCACCACCTCCTTTAGCGCATCGAGGCCGCGTGGAGCGGCGTCGACCACCTTGCTCGAGGTGGGAAAGACCGGGCCGAAGCCCACGTAGTCGGCACCGGCGCGCGCCGCCGCCCGCGCGCCTTCCACGTCGCGAACCGTCGCGCCGACGAAGAGCGCGTCGCCCACCAAGCGCCGCACCTCTTCCACCGGCAGATCCTCGGCGCCCACGTGCACGCCGTCGGCGCCCGCGAGCAGGGCGACGTCGGGACGGTCGTTCACCACGAGGCGGACACCGAAGGGCCGCAGCGCCTCCTTCGCGGCCCGGGCGGCCTCGAGGAGCTCGCGGGCTCCCGCCGCCTTCCATCGGATCTGGACCGTCCGCGCCCCGCCCCGCGCCAGCACGACGCAGAGGTCGACCACCGGGAGGTCGCCGCGAATGCCGGGATCCGCCAAGCCGTA
>DATGOH010000161.1:0-12596 GCA_035306165.1 Ferdinandcohnia sp. | reverse complement strand
TCGCCGGGGGCGACGGCGAGGGCGCCGAAGAAGCCGCCGATGGGCTCGACGAGGCCGGTGAGGGTGGCGATCCAGAAGGCGCGGCCGCGGGAGAATCCGTCGGCGACGAGGGCGGCGGCGACGGCGAGGCCTTCCGGCACGTTCTGCAGGCCGATGCCGGTCATGACGGGGACGCCGCGCTCCGCGCCGCCACCGAAGGCGATGCCGACGCTCATGCCCTCGGGGAAGTTGTGCAAGGTGATGGCGAGGATGAAGAGCCAGTTGCGCCCGAGGTGAAACGTGGCGCGCCCCTCGGGACCTTTGACGAAGTGCTCGTGGGGCACCCAGACGTTGAGAGCCCAGATGGCGACTGCGCCGAGTCCGAGGCCCACGATGGCCTGCAGGAGCGCCACGGCATCCCCCGTGCCGCGGGCGCGGAGGAGGCCGAGGGCGGGGAGGAGCAGCGAGAAAAAGGATGCGGCGAGCATCACGCCCGCCGCGAAGGCCAGCATGACGGCCTGGGAGCGCTGGCTCCAGGAGGCCCGCGCGAAGACGAGCATCCCGCCGACGGCGGTCCCCAGGCCGGCGACGATGCTGCCGGCGAAACCGAGGAGGAAGTCCGAAGCGGCGATGCTCATGAAGGGGGGCGGCGCCTCCCGCCGATCTCAGGGACGCTCTACGGGCCGACGAAGGGCGTGAAACCGCCCCAGATCATCCTCTTCGAGTCGAAGGGCAGGTTCGACGGGTCCATGTCCATGCGCGGATCGCGCATGACCTTGTCGTTGACCCCGTCGCGGTGGGCCCGGGAGTCGTAGACGATCCAGGAGAAGACGACCACCTCGTCGTCCCCGGCCTGGACGGCTTTCCAAAAGGACGTCAGCTCGCCCTGCGGGACGTCGTCGGCCACGCATTCGACGTAGGCCCGTGCGCCGTACTCCTTCCACACCGTCTCGGCGAGGCGGGCGAGCTTCTTGTAGTCCTCGAGTCGGTCCTTCTTCACGGGAATGACGAATCCATCCACGTACGCCATGGTTCACCTCCACCCCCTCTGACGGCTGTCCGACGAAAAAATCATCGGTCGCCCGCGAAGGCCCGCTCGAGGACGGCGACGTCGAGCTTCTTCATCGGCAAAAAGGTTTGGACGACGCGCGCGATCTGCTCGGGGGTGCCGCGCGCCATCATCTCGTCGAGCGACGCCGGCACGATCTGCCAGCAGACGCCGTAGCGATCTTCGACCCAGCCGTACCGGGGGCTGAATGGATAGGCATCGAGCGGCATGAGGACGCGGCCGCCCTCGCTCAAGGCCGCCCACGTGGCGTCGAGGTGCTCCCGCGCCTTGGGATCGCGGGAGGGGTCGAAGTCGAGCATGAAGGAGATCGACGGGTTCGGGCGGAAGAAGGGCCCGCCGGAAATGGCCATGAAGGGATGGCCGGCGAGGTGGAAGGCGATGCTCTCCGCGTCACCGGAAGGGGTGTTGGGCAGGACGACGCGGTAGTCGATGCCCGAGTCGGGAAAGAGCGAAACGTAGAACTCGGCGGCTTCATCGGCTTGGCGGTCGAACCAGAGGTGGGGCGTGATCGGTTTGACCAGCGGCATGGGTCCTGCCTCCCGGGGTTGGTCCACCCGTATCCTCGCGGATTCCGCGGCGTCCGGTCCATAGTGCCCCACCCGGGGGCCCGTCGCAGCCGGCTCCTACGCCTTTTGCGCGGTGCGCGTGATCTCGCCGAAGCGGCCGGACTGGTAGTCCTCGAAGGCCTCGATGAGCTGGTGCTGCGTGTTCATGACGAAGGGACCGTACCGCGCGACGGGCTCGCGCAGGGGCGTCCCGGCGAGGAGCAGCAGCCGTCCGCTCCCTTCCGCGGGGCCGCGCAGGCGGACGGCGTTTCCGGGGCCGAGCAGCGCCGCCTGGCCGTCGTCCACCCGGTGGCCGGCGTCGCCCACGAGCACGCTTCCCCGAAAGACGTAGACGAAGGCGGACATCTCCTCCGGCAGGGGGAGGACGAGATCGGCGCCGGCGTCCAGGATCCAGTCCTGGTAGACGATGGGCGTGTGCGTATCGATGACGGCGCGGGCGCCCAGCGCTTCGCCGGCGATGATGCGTCCGCGGGCCTTGCCGTCCTCCGTCTGCACGCCGGGAATGCGCTCGGCGGGCACCTCCTGGTAGCGGGGGCGGGTCATCTTCAGCCGCGCGGGGAGGTTCACCCAGATCTGGAAGCCGTGGACGCGGCCGCCGCCTTCGCGGATCTCCCGCGCGGGCATCTCCGAGTGGACGATTCCGGCGCCCGCCGTCATCCACTGCACGTCGCCCGACTCGATTCGGCCGCGGTGCCCAGCGGAGTCTTCGTGCTCGAAGGCGCCCTCCAGCATGTAGGTGACGGTCTCGAATCCTCGGTGGGGGTGATCGGGTGCGCCGACGGCCTCACCCGGGCCGTAGTCGGCGGGACCCATCTCGTCGAGGAGGAGGAAGGGGTCGATGTGGTCGATGTCCATGCCGGGGAAGGGCCGGCGGACGATGAAGCCCCCGCCTTCCCTCTGGCGGTGGGCGCGGATGATGCGCGTCACCTCACGGATGCTGTGGCTCATGGAAGACTCCTTTGTGTCGAGTACGATGCGCCGCGGCGCCCCGTGTTGCGTGGCCGATCCCCGCTGGTAAGGTAGGCGCATGGAAACGCGCCTGCGCACCATCGACAGCGGCTACGTCCGGCCGGGGTTCGCCGCCTGCTACCTCCGCATCCAGGGGGACGAGGCGGCCTTCGTGGAGACGAACACCTCGCACGCCGTGCCGCGGCTCCTCGATGCGCTGCGGGAGGAGGGCATGGCTCCCGAGCAGGTGCGCTGGATCGTCGTCACGCACGTCCACCTCGATCACGCCGGCGGGGCGGCCACCCTCCTGCAGGCCTGTCCGAACGCCACGCTGGTGGCGCATCCGCGGGCGGTTCGCCACCTCGTCGATCCCACGCGCCTGGTGCAGAGCAGCAAGGCCGTCTACGGCGAGGAGGTCTTCCAACAGCTGTACGGTGAGATTCCGGCGGCGCCAGCGGACCGCGTGCGCGCGGTCGAGGACGGCGAGACGCTCGAACTCGGGGACGCGGTGTTTCGATTTCTCCACGTCCGCGGGCACGCCAACCACCACGTGGTCGTCCACGACCCGGCGCGGGACACGGTGTACACCGGTGACGCCTTCGGTCTCGCCTATCCCTACTTGCAGCGCGCCGGCCGCTTCGTCTTCGCCTCCACCAGCCCCACCGATTTCGACGGGCCCGCGGCGAAGGAGAGCGTGGACCGCATCCTCGGTTTGAAGACGAAGACGGCGTGTCTCACCCACTTCGGCGAGCTCGACGAACTCGAGGCGATGGGCGAGCAGCTCCACGCCTGGCTCGATGTTTCGCAGGCGCTCTACGAGCGCATCTTGCCGCTGCCGGAGGAGGAGCGCGAGAAAGTGGCCTATCCTGCGCTCCTCGAGGAGATGGAGCGCGCGGCACGGCGGCGGGGGCTCGAGCTCGGGGAGGACGACTGGAAGCTGCTTTCGCTCGACATGCAGCTCAACGCGCAGGGGCTGGCCTTCGCCGCCTCCCGCGCGACGCGCGCCTGATCGCGGCTCTCACTCGCCCTCGAAAAACTCCACCTCCCCGGTGGCGAGGTCGTGGATGGCACCGACCACCCGCAGCCCCTCGTAAAACAGCGCCTCCTCGATCCGCTGCGAGCCGTAGCGGAGCTGGCGGACCGAGGCTTTGACGTTCGCGCGCACGGCGGCCCGTTCGAGCGCCGCGCGGTCGCCGGCGAGTTCGGTGCGCAACAGGGGGAGCACGGCGGGGCGGATGCGGTCGACGATGGAGGCCAGGTTGCCCGGTGTCCCCGCCTCGATGGCGTCGAGGGTCGCGTCGATCGCGCCGCAGTGGGTGTGGCCCATCACGACCACGAGCTTGGTGCCGAACTGGTCGATCGCGAACTCGACGCTCGCCACCTGCGAGGGCGCGACGATGTTGCCGGCGACGCGGATGACGAAGAGGCAGCCCAGCCCCTGGTCGAAGATGGTCTCGGCGGGAGAGCGCGAATCCGAGCAGCCGAGGACGATGGCGAAGGGCCTCTGCCCGCGGCACAGCTCCTCCCGGTTGCTGACCAGGGCCTCGATGCTTCGGACGTTCTGGACGAAGCGGCGGTTGCCCTCCCGCAGGATGCGGAGCGCCTCCTCGGCGTCGACGGTGGTTTTCATGGGCGCGCATCCTACCCGAGGGCGTGCAGGGAAAACAGCGCGTAGGGGCTCGGGCGCCGCACGCGGAAAAAGGCGGATGCAGCCCGCGCTCCGAACGGTATCTTGGCGGCGATGGATCTGCGGTTGCTGGGTTGGGACGAGGAGTGGGAACGGGCCTTCGCCGAAGCGGCGGAGGAGGGCGCCTATCCGGCGCGCGTGGCGCTCGACTACCAGCACATCTATCGGCTCTACACGCCCAAGGGCGAGAAGCTCGGCCGCATCGAGGGGAGGATGCGCCACGTGGCGGCCACGCGGGAGGGCTTTCCCGCGGTCGGGGATTGGGTGGTCGCGCGCGATGCGCCGGTGGGGGACGAGGCGGTGATCGAGGCGGTGCTGCCGCGCCGCAGCCGCTTCCTGCGCAAGGCGGCGGGCAAGGCGCACGTGCCGCAGGTCGTCGCCGCCAACATCGACGTCCTCTTCATCGTGGTCGGCCTGGACCACGACTTCAACCCGCGTCGCATCGAACGCTACCTCGTGACCGCCTACGACAGCGGCGCGCGGCCCGTGGTCGTGCTCAACAAGGCCGACCTCTGGGACGAGGTGGACGACTTTCTGGAGATGGCCGAGGAGGTGGCGCCCGGCGTGCCGGTCCTCCCGGTGAGCGCGCGCACGGGCCAAGGCATGGAGGCGCTTCGGCCCTATCTCGCCCCAGGCAAGACGGTGGCCTTCGTCGGTTCCTCGGGCGTGGGCAAGTCGAGCCTGGTCAACCGCCTGCTCGGAGAGGAGCGGCAGAAGGTGGCGGAGGTGCGGGCTTCCGACAGCCGCGGCCGGCACACCACCCGCCACCGCGAACTCCTCGTCCTGCCGGACGGTGCGCTCCTGGTGGACACGCCGGGGATGCGCTCCCTCCAGCTCTGGGAGGCAAGCGAGGCGCTGGACGAGGCGTTCGCCGACATCGCCGCGCTCGCCGCGGATTGCCGCTTCAAGGACTGCACGCACGAGGCGGAGCCCGGCTGCGCGGTGCGCGCGGCAATCGAGGAGGAGCGCCTCGACCCCGAGCGCTTCGAAAACTACAAGCGGCTGAAGCTCGAGGCAAAGGCCAAGGAGCGGGGGCTGCGCGCGCGCGATCTGGAGACGCGGCGCCCTCGTCGCCGCCGGCCGTCGCGGAAGCGGTGAGCGGGGGGAGCGACAGGAAGCGCGCCGACGGCGCGTCCTGTGCTAGGACCCTGTAGCGGTATCCGACCGACACGGATGTCGGAGTGTGGGCCTCGGCCTCGCCGAGACCCCCTTCGGCACGCGGGGGCGCGCCGATGATCCACCTCACCTACTCCAACCGGACCGAGGACCTCCTCGATGCCCTCGCCGAAGACCTGCGTCGGCTGGGTGCCGACCGGCATCCGCTCGATCCGGTGCGGTTGGTGCTGCCCGACCGCAACCTCGAGGCATGGGTCAAGCAGGGGCTTGCGCAGCGGCTGGGCATCGCGGCGAACCTCGACGTGCTCCTCCTCCGCCGCTTCGTCGCCGGCCTCGTGGAGGGCGCGGGGCTGGGGCCGCTCTTCGACGGGAGGGCGATCTACGACGGCCTCGTCGAGCTCTTCCTGGACGAGGATGTTCTCGCGCAGAAAGGGCTCGGCGAGGTGCGCGCCTACCTCTTCGCCGCCGGCGGTGCAGAGGCGGCGGTGGCGCGCCGCAGGCACCAGCTCGCGCGGCGGCTCGCGGTGCTCTTCGAGGAGTACAGCTACAGCCGGCCCGACATGCTCGGGCGCTGGGAGGCGGGCGACGCGGCGAGCGGCATGGAGGCGTGGCAGCGCGCGCTCTGGCTCGAGCTGCGCCGGAGGAAGCCGGATTTCCTCGCCCTGCACGCACTGCTCGATCGCCTGGACGAGATCCCGCTGCCGCCGGATCCCATCCACGTTTTCGGGATCTCCCACGTGGCGCACGCCTTCCACCGCATCCTCGCCCGGCTGGCGGAAGGCGGCGGGCTCTACGTCTACACGCTCAATCCCTGCAAGGAGTACTGGGAGGACCTTCCCACCATCCGGGAGGCGCGTCGCCTGCGCGGCTCCGAGGACGATCCCTTCGGACTGACCGGGGGAGGCGAGACGCCGGCTCTGGCCCTGTGGGGACGGCCGGGGCGGGAGAACATCCGCCTGCTCGACGAGCTCTCGCAGTGCGATTTTCGGGCGAGGTTCTCCGAGCCGCCGGTGCGTTGTCTGCTCCACCAGGTGCAGGACGACATCCTCCGTCGCGAGCCCGAGCGCACCGAGCCGACGCGCGACTTCGACTTCACCGGAGACAAGAGCATCGAGGTGCTCGCCGCGCCGGGCCTGAGGCGCGAGGCCGAGGCGATCGCGGCGCGGATCTGGGAGCTGGTGCGCGAGGACCCGAGCCTGCGCTTCAACGAGATCGCCGTAGCGGTGGCGGCGCGCGATCCCCGCCTCCACTTCAGCCACCTTCAGGCGGCCTTCGAGGAGAGCTACGGGATCCCCTACAGCCTCACCGACGTCTCCTTGCTCGAGAGGAGCGAGGTGGGGGAGGCGGTGGGGATGCTCCTCGACCTGCTCGGCAGCCGTTTCGAGCGCGCGCCCATGGTGCGTTTCCTCACCCACCCCTGCGTCCGCGCGCGCTTCCCCGAGGCGGATCCGGCGGCCTGGGAGCGCCTGGTGGATCGGCTCGGGATCTTCCTCGGCGCCGACCGCAGCGACCTCGACGGCACCTATCTGCAGGAGGACGCCTTCACCTGGGAGCAAGGTCTGCGCCGCCTCGCGCTCGGCGCTTTCCTTCCCGCGGGCGAGGCCTTCGAGAGCGAGGGCGAGCGCTACCTGGTCGAGGAGGGGGATGCGGCCTTCGGCGCGCTCGTTCGCTCGCTCCTCTCCGACCTGCGGGCGACATCGCGGGCGCGCCAGACGACCGCAGAATGGGCGCGCACCTTCGACGCGTTGGTACAGGCCTACGTCGTCGCGCGCGGGGATCGGGAGCGGTCGCATCTCGACCGCTGCCGCGCGGCGATCCGGCGGATCGGCGAGTTCGGCCTCGGCGGCCGCGCGATCTCCTGCGCGATGGCGGTGGAGATGGCGAAGGAGGAGCTCGCGGGGCTGCCGGGCGGCGTGGGGCGGTACCTCTCCGAAGGCGTGGTGGTGTCGACCCTGCGGCCGATGCGTGCCATCCCCTTCCGCGTGATCTTCGTCATGGGATTGGGCGAAGGTCTCTTCCCTGCCCCCGATCGGCGCGATCCGCTCGATCTTCGTCAACTCCGCTTCCGTCCGGGCGACGTCTCCCCGCGCGAGCGCGACCAGTACATGTTCCTCGAGGCCCTGCTGTGCGCGCGGGAGCGCTTCGTCCTCTCCTACGTGGCGCGCGACGAGCAGACGGGGGATCCGCTCCCTCCCTCTCCCGTGCTCTCCGCGCTCCTGGAGATGCTCGAAAAGGGGTACACCGGAAATCGAGACGCGTTGGTGCGCAGGATCCCGCTCCGGCATTGGGCGGACGATGCGCCGCATCCCGCGCCGCGCGCCGCGGGAGAGCGACGGGCGGCGGATCTGCAGGCGCAGGTGGGGAGGCCGATCGAACTCGAGGATCTGGCCGAGCGGATCCCCGCCGAGAAGCGGGAGCGCTTCGCCGCGCGTCTGGGCATCGTCGCGCTCCCCGAGCCGACGTCGAAGGAAAAGGGACCGCGCGTCGTCCAGCTCTCCCACCTGCGCCGCTTTCTCGAATGTCCGCTGCAGGGGAGCGCGCTCGCCGTCGGCGGCCTGAGGGACGACGAAGAGGATCTGGTGGATCGGCCGAGCGAACCCTTCGACGTCGCGTTCTTGCATTCTCTCTCGATGCTGCGCGAGGCGATCGCCGCGTGGCTGCGCACCGGTCGACCGCTCGCGGAGATCTGGGAGGAGGTGCAGTTCGACCGGCGCGCGCGGGGGCTCGCGCCCGCGGGGGTCTTCGGCGACATCGCGCGGAAGCGCCACCTGGCGATTCTCCAAGGGTGGGCGGGATCGATCGGCGAAGCACGGCCGAGGGTGGAGGTCCTGCGCTTCGGCCCCGGGCGCGAGGCGGAGCAGGTCGACGCGACGTTTCCGCCGCTCGAACTCGGGGACGGAATCGTGCTGCACGGAAAGACGGAGCTGCTCCGGGTGGAGGAGGACGGCGCGCGCACCACGCTCCATTTCGGCTCCTCCGCCCGGCCCAATGCCGGTCCCACGCATCGCACGCTGCTGCGCGCCTTCCTGGATCACCTCGTTCTCTCTGCCGCGGTGCGGAACGAGCCGAACGTCCACGACGCAGTCCTCTTCCCCGCCGACGGAAAGGCGAAGCGGACGTTCTCGTTCGCGCCCGTCGAGCCCGAGAGGGCGCGCGCGTACCTCGTCGGTCTCGCCCGGGAGCTCCTCGAGGGCCGCCACGCGCACTTCCTCCCCTGCGAGGCGTATTTCGAGTGGAAAAGGAGGCGCGACCAGGGCAGGCGCATCGTCGAGGAAATCGACCGTCTCCGCGGCTCTTGGGCGAAGCCGAGCTCCGCATACGGGCCGCTGCGTGACACGCAGGCGTATCCCTCGCCCGGCGAGCAGGAGGCGCAGGCGATCTACGAGCGCCGCTTCGGTCTCTTCTACGAGCTCATGGAGGGGAAGGCATGAGGGCCCGTTACCCCAAGCCCGCCGTCCTGGATCGGATCCGGGCCGACCGGCACGCCGTCATCGAGGCCTCCGCCGGCACGGGCAAGACCTACACGCTCGAGCATCTCGTCCTCGATCGCATCCTCGGCGGAACGGAGGTGACCTCCATCCTCGTCCTCACCTTCACGGAGAAGGCCGCCACCGAGATGCGCGAGCGGATCCGCGCGTTGCTGCGGCGCCTGGCCGCGCTTCCCGACGGCGCGGGGCCCGAGGATCCGGACGAAGCGTGCTGGGTGATCGACGAGGACGCGCGGCGCCGCATCCGCGCGGCTCTGGAGAGCTTCGACTCCGCCACCATCAGCACCATCCATGCCTTTTGCAACGGGCTCCTCGGCGAGCAGGCCTTCGCCAACCGCCGCCTCTTCGAACAAGAGACGGTCGACGCACGCAGCCTCTTCAGCGCGGCCTTCGTGGAGGTGATCCGGGAGGCCGTGCGGGACGAGGAGGTCTGCCAGCTGATCCAATGGTGGCTGCAAGAGAGCTCGATCGAGGAGCTCGAGTCGTTCCTCTTCGAATGCCACCGCGCGCCCGGGCGCCTCGAGCCGCCGTTCGACGAGGAGCGCGTGCGCGCCCTCTTCGAGGCCTTCCCCAGGGGCGCGAGCGACGCGCTCGCCGAAGCGTGGAACGAGACGAAGCGTCGAACGGGGAGCCAACGTCGCACTTCGACGCTCGTCGACCGCTACCAGCAGATCGAGGGCATCGTCGAACAGCTGGGGGAGAACGCCACGGAGCTCGATCGATTGAAGACGGGCTGGGCGATCGGGAAGCTCGAGCGATCGAAAAAGACCCATCTCGAGGAGATCCTCTCCTTCCTCGACGAGATGGTCGATCCGCCCGGGGAGGTCCGGGCGCTCCGAGATTTCTGCCGCGACCTACCCAAGGTGCTGCCGAGCCTCGAGGCTCTGCTCGCCGGGCGCCTGCTTCCCCACGTGGAGGCGTGCGTCGATCGAATCGAGCGAGCGGAGGGGCTGCTCGACTTCGACGACATGCTGCGCGCCGTGCGCGAGACGCTGGAGTCGCCGGAGGGAGGCGAGCTCGTCCAGTCCCTGCGCCAGCGCTTCCGCTACGCGATCCTGGACGAGTTCCAGGACACCGACGAGGTGCAGTGGGCGATCTTCCGCAAGCTCTTCTTCGAGGGCGAGGGAGGCAACGTCCTTTATGCGATCGGCGATCCCAAGCAGGCGATCTACGGCTTTCGTGGCGCCGACGTGGGAACCTACCTCGTCGCTCGAAAGGAGATCGTCGCGCGCGGTGGGAACGTGGTGGTCCTCCACCACTGCTTCCGGGCGACGGAGTCGCTGATCGCGGCCTACAACCGCATCTTCGATCAGAAGGCGACCGAGCCGTTCTTCTCCGGTGCGATTCGCTACGACGAGCCGGTGCAATGCGGGCGGCCGGCGCTCCGCCTCGTGGGCCCGGGGGGCGATCCGGCCACGCCCATCCACGTCTTCGTGGCGAAAGAGGGGCTTTCCGCCGACGCGATGCTCGAGCGATGGGCGACGGAGACCGCCCGGGAGATCCGCCGGATCGTCCGTCCCGAGGATCCCTCGCTCCTTTGGGACGAAGGCGAGGGGCCGCGGCCGCTCGCCTACCGCGACGTCTACGTGCTCTACCGCAAGGTCGCCGAGGGCAAGGCGATCGCCGAGGTGCTGCGGGCGCACGGCATCCCCTTCGCCTTCTACAAGGAGGAGGGCCTTTTTCAGCGCCCGGAGGCCTGGGCCTGGCACGACCTCCTCCGTGCCCTGGCAGCACCCGACGAGCCGACGTTGCAGCTTCGCGCGTGGTTGTCTCCCTTTTTCGGCGTCACGCTGGCCGATCTCTCTCGGGCGCGCGAGGTTCCCACCGATCATCCGCTGCGCACGCGTTTGGCCGAATGGGCCGAGCTCGCGCAGGCCCGCGATTGGGAGCGGCTCATCCCTCGCGTGCTCGACGGGAGCGGGATCCTGCGCCGCGCGATCGCGAAGGGGGACGAGCGTGCGCTCACCAATTACCTGCACCTCGGCGAGCTGATCCTCGAGCGGGCGCATCGCCAGAGCCCGTCCTGCGAGGAACTCGCGGACTGGCTCCAAGCGCTCATCGAAAAGCGCGCGCTCCCCGAGCGGGAGAACGGGAACCAACAGCGCCTCGAGACCGACCGCGATGCGGTGCAACTGATGACCATGCACGCGGCCAAGGGGCTCGAGGCGCCGGTGGTCTTCGTGCTGGGAAAGCTCACGGCTGCCAGGCAGAAGGCTTGGCTGACGCGCTACCGCGACGCCGAGGGGAACCGCTGCTTCTGGGTGGGAACGCCGCCCGAGCAAGTGCAGCAAAGCAGCCAGAGGGAGGAGCGCGAGGAGGCCGAGCGCCTACTCTACGTGGCGCTCACGCGGGCGAAGGCCCGCCTCTATCTGCCGTACGCAGAGAATCGGGAGGGGGATTTCACCCCGTTGCTCGAACGGCTCGACGCGCTGCGGCAAGAAGGTGCGGAAGGATTCGAATGGCGGGAGGTGGAGGCGGAGCCGACCGCGTTCTCCGCGGGGGGGGCCTTGGGTGCGGTCGACTGGGACGAGCCCGAGGTGGAGGACGAAGCCGCCGCCTTCGCCGAGCTTAGGCGCGGCCACATGGGCTTCGTCATCACCTCCTACTCCCGCATGCGCGGCTTCCGCGGTGCGGAGGAAGAGGAGGAGCGGATCGAGGGCGAGCGCATGGTGGTCGAGCCCGGTCCCGACGAGTTGCCGGGTGGGCCGGCGACCGGCATCTTCCTGCACGACGTGCTCGCGCGCATCCCCCGCGAAGAGGTGCCCGCGACGTTCGCGGACTTCCGCGCGGCGCCCGCCTTGCAGCAGCTCTTCGAGGAGGCGGGACGCGCGCACGGCATCGCGGCCCAGCACCTCGACCACGCGTGGCGGCTGGTCTGGAATGGATTGCGGACACCGCTCTCCCACGGCGCGCTGGCGTTGCCCGGGGGCGTAGTGGACGCCGATCGGTGGAGGACGGAGATGGAGTTCCTCTATCCCTTCCCCGCGCACGCGGTCGGCACCGAGCTGCGCGGATTCGTCAAGGGCTTCGTCGACCTCGTCTTCGAAGCCGACGGGCGCATCCACTTCGCCGATTGGAAGAGCGACTGCCTCCCCAGCTTCGACGCCGCCTACCTGCGCAGCTACGTGAAGGGGAGCTACGAACTGCAGCTGCGGCTCTACGCGATCGCGATCCGCAAGCTCTTTCGACTCGACACCCGCGACGACTGGGACGCGCGCTTCGGCGGCGCGTTCTACTTCTTCTTGCGGGGCATGGAGAAGGAGGGTTCGGCCGGGATCTACTTCGAGCGGCCGAGCTTCGAAGACGTCGTGCGCTGGGAGCGCGAGCTGGAGAAGGCATGATGCACGGGCTCTTTCCCTTGGGCGCGGCCCGGCGCCGGCTCGGCCCGCTCGTCCAACTTCCCGAAGACCAGATCGAGATCCCGCCGGAGATCCTTGCGGACGAGATCGTCGCAGAGATCGACGAGCAGCTGCTGTGGCAGAGCTGGGAGGTGACGCGGCTCGTCCCCCCCGAGATGCGCCGCCCCTATTCCTTCCTCCTCGCAGCGTTGCTCGTGGCCGAGCGGCGTGGCAGCACGCGAATCGCGCTCGAGGGGCTGGAGCGCGCGTTGGCCGAGGTCGGGATGCCGGAGGCGGAGCGGCCGAAGGTCCGCGCGCTCCTCGAGGCGGAGAGCGTCCTGGTGGGGGAACGACGGCCGCTCGCGATCGATGGCGGCGCGATCTACACGCGCAAGAATCTCGTCC
>DATGOH010000160.1:0-3746 GCA_035306165.1 Ferdinandcohnia sp. | reverse complement strand
CCGAGGCGGGAATCCGCAACTCGCTCGCGCAGGCGCTCCTGAAATTCGTTTCACCGGGCGTACCGGACATCTACCAGGGATGCGAGCGTTTCAATTTCTCCCTGGTCGATCCGGACAACCGCCGTCCGGTGGATTTCGAGGCGCTCGCCGCATCCCTGCGGTGGATGCAGGAGCACGCCGCCGATCGCACGACGCTCTGCACCGAGCTGTGGGCACACCGCCGCGACGGCCGCATCAAGCAATACCTCACCGCACGCGCGCTCGAACTGCGGAGGCGGGAGGAGGACCTCTTCGCCCGCGGGGAGTATCTGCCCATCGAGTTCGCCGGACCCCGCCGCGAACACGCGATCGGCGTCTGCCGACGGCTCGGCCCCCGCTCGGTCATCGCGGTGGTGCCGCGGTTCATCGCGCGCCTGTTGGACGAAGCGGATCCCTGGAAGGACACCCACCTCCTCCTCCCGCGCGGCACGGGGGGTGCGCCCTGGCGCGACTGGCTGACCGGTGCGAGTTTTCGCCCGCAGCCGCTGCGCGAGCACCACGGCCTCGCCCTCTCGTCCCTCTTCGCCACCCTCCCCGTCGCCCTCCTGGTCTCGGGCGATCACCAAGGGAACGGATGATGTCTCTCTTCGATCGGCGATCCGCCGGCATCTCGCTCCCCCTCTTCTCGATCCGCAGCGCGCGGAGCTGGGGGGTGGGCGAGCTCCCCGATCTCCCGCGCTTCGCGGCGTGGATGCAACGCGGCAGGCTGCGCGACCTCGCGCTCTTGCCGCTGAACGAGTGCGCCCTCGGGCAGGAGAGCCCCTACGCGGCCCTCTCGGCCTTCGCCATCGATCCCCTCTACGTCTCGCTCGAGGAGGTGGAGGACTTCGAGGGGGTCGGCTCGCTCACCGCCGACGCGCGAGAAGCGCTGGAGGCGGCCCGCCACGCGCCGCGCGTTCGGCACGGCACGATCCGCTGGCTGAAAGCGATCGCCTTGCGCGCCGCCCATCGACGCTTCCTCTCGGGCCCCGCGGACGGTGCGCCCCACCGCGACTTCGAGCGGTTCCGTGCAGAGCACGGGGCGTGGCTCGAGGACTACGCGCTCTTCCGGGCGATCAAGGAACGCCTCCACCCGAGCTGGTGGCTCGACTGGCCCGAGCCGCTGCGGAATCGCCACCCGGATGCGCTCGCCGATGCAAGGGAGCGGCTCGCCGACGACGTCTCGTTTTTCGAGTTCGTGCAATGGCAGGCCTACCGCCAGTTGGAGCGGGCGCGGGCCAAGGTGCGCGCGCACGGCGTGCGTCTTCTGGGCGATCTTCCCTTCACCGTGGCAATCGACAGCGCCGACGCATGGTCGCGCCAAGACGAGTTCTCGGTCGCGGAGACCCTCGGCGCGCCTCCGGACCCCTATGCCGACCAGGGGCAGGACTGGGGCCTTCCCTCGTATCGCTGGGAGACGGTCCGCGCCTCGAACTTCGCCTGGATGCGCCAAAGGGCCCGGGAGGCGGCCCGCCTCTTCGACGGCGCGCGCGTGGATCACGTGGTCGGCCTCTACCGCAGCTACGTCCTGCCGCGCGACGGCCGCCCGCCGCGCTTCGAGCCCGCCCACGAAGACGCCCAGCGCGCGCTGGGCGAGGCGATCCTTCGGGCCCTCGCAGAGGAAGGGCTCGCCATCCTCGCCGAGGATCTGGGGACGGTCCCGGACTGGGTGCGCCACTCCCTCGCCGGGCTCGGGGTTCCCGGCTACCGCGTGCTGCGCTGGGAGATGGACGGCTCCGTCTTCCGCGATCCGGCGCACTGGCCCGAGCTCTCCGTGGCGACCACGGGAACGCACGACACCGAGACGCTCGCCGCCTGGTGGGACGGCCTCTTTGAGGAGGAGCGGTGGGCCTTCCGCTCGATCCCTTCGCTGCACGCCGACTGGGAGGGCGTCCCGCCCTTCGACGCCTCGGTGCACGACGCCATTCTCGAACTCCTCTATGCGAGCCCGTCCCGGCTCGTCCTCCTCCCCATCCAGGATCTCTTCGGCCTGCGCGATCGCATCAACGTGCCGGGGACGATCGGACCCGAGAACTGGTCGTTCCGCCTGCCGTGGGACGTGGACGCGATGTCCGCCGATCCATTCGTGATGCACCACACCCGGTCGGCCGCGGAGCGGGCCGCACGGCACGGTCGATGAGTGCGTGCGCGCGCTGCGCCGCGGGGCCGGCCCTTTGCATCCCCCGCGCGCGGCGCCCAAGTTGAGCCGAGGAGGAGGAGCGCGTCGATGCTGGTACCACTGCTCGAACTCCGGACGCTCGACGGATCGCCCGCCCCTTGGAAAGCGATCTGGCAGCGAAAGAACCTCCTCTTGCTCGTCGCACACGGCGATTGCGCGGAATGCCCACAGGTGCTCGAACGATGGCTCGCCCACCTCCACGAACACGACGCGGAGGTGGTGGTGGTCTATGCCGAGCCGCCGGCGACGCCGCCCGAGGGCGCGATCGCCCTGCTCGATCCCGAGGGAAGGATGGCGGATGCGCTCGGCGTGCCGCCCGGGACGGCGGTGGCCGCCGACCGCTATTTCGCCATCAAGGCGATCCTTCCGGTGCACGAGCTCGGACCGGAAGCGGTCTCGGACGATGCGCTGGATTGGATCGATCTGGCGGAACGCACCTGCGACGAGTGCGGCGTTCCGGTCTGGTGATCAGTCGCGCTCCAGCGTCTCGAAGATCGGCTCGCGCTTGAAAATCCGATACAGGAGCAAAAGTGAAGGCACGAGGACGAAGGCGCCGACGCCGAGGACGACGAGCACGATGAGATGCACGTTGGACGGCGCGGCGGCGTTCTCGATGGTGATGTCGGGCGCCACGAGGTAGGGGGCCATGCTCGCGCCCCAGCCCGCCACGATGGCGGCCACCTGCGCGGCGGCGACCACCCGCGCCCAGGTGTAGCGCCGCTGAAAGAGGAGCCAGGTCGCCACCGCGGCGATCACGACGGCGAGCGCGGTGAAGAGCCACGGGACGAGACCTTCGAAGAGACGGACGTGCGCCTGGTCGCCGCGCGATGCGAAGGCCGCGAGAAGGGCGAGGACCACCACCCAGAGCTGGGCGAGGAGGGCGCGGTTGCGGAAGTCCTCCTGCAGCTCGGGATCGCGCGTCTCCTTGGTGAGGTAGACGGCGGCGAGGAAGGCGAAGAGCGTGAGGGTGAAGAAGCCGACGGCGATGGGGAAGGGCCGAACCCACGGCGCGAAGTAGCCCGTGACGACCTGCTCGCCCTCCACCCGGATCGCGCCGAGGCTGACGGCGCCCACGCAGATGCCCAGGAAGATGGGCGTGATCACGCTGGACCAGGCGAAGATGCGCCCCCATCGCCGCTGCACCGGATCGGCCGCCACGTCGTAGTGACGGAAGACGAAGGAGGCGCCGCGCGCGACGATGCCGAGGAGCATCAGCGCCAGGGGAACGTGCAGGGAGATCGAGATCACCGCGAAGGCCAGCGGGAAGCAGGCGAACAAGAGGACGATCACCACGATCAGCCAGACGTGGTTGGCTTCCCACACCGGCGCGATGGCTTCGGCGATGAGGTCGCGGTGGCGCCCCGCCCTCGGTCCCGACGCGAGCAGATCCCAGACGCCGCCGCCGAAATCCGCGCCACCGAGGATGGCGTAGACGATGAGGGCGATGAGGATGACCAGGGCCGTGATCCAGGGGAGGATCATCGCGCGATCTCCCGCTGCACGTCCGTGGGCGGCAGCCCCGGAGCGATCCGGATCTGGCGGTGCATGA
>DATGOH010000159.1:0-2148 GCA_035306165.1 Ferdinandcohnia sp. | reverse complement strand
TTCTGCGGCTTCCAGCGGCGGTTGGTGGCCAGGTCGTCCGCGACGATCGGCGCGTCGATGAGGATGGAGGCGGCGGTGAACGGCTTTTGCCGCTCGGGATCCATCGGATCCTTTCCGAACTCGAAGTTCGCCGAGTAGACGATCGGCTTGAAGGCCGAGCCCGGCTGGCGGCAAGCCTGGAAGGCGCGGTTGAACTCGGAGGCGTCGAAGTCGTAGCCGCCGATCATCGCGAGCACGTAGCCGCTCCATGGATCGAGGGAGACGATGGCGCCCTGCAGCTTGGGCTCCTGCTCCAACGCGAGGAAGAGATTGTCGCCGTAGGCGCGCCGCAGGCCGGCGTGCTCGGACTCCATGCCCACGTCCTCGACCCGGACCGCCCGGACGAGGACGAGGTCGCCCACCTTCAAGGCGTCCTGCAGCGATTCGATGAGCGCCGTCGGGAAGTACGCCTCGGAGTTCGGCTCGCGCGCCCAGCGTGCCGCGCCCAGCGGGAGCTCGGCGCGCAGCTTCGTCCCGAGCGCGACCTGCGCCTTGGTGCGCGAGACCTCGGTGACCAATCCCACGTAGAGGCGGCCGCGCTCGATGACCGCGCCGCCGAGCCGCTCGAGGACCTCGTCGAACTCCGCGAGCTTCTTTTCCCACTGCGCCTTGGGCAGGTTGTCGATCGGTCCGTAGTAGCCCTGGCGCCGATCCACCTGCGCCAGCCCCGTGAGCATGGCTTCCTGCGCGGAGCGCTGCGCCTCGTGGTTCATCGAGGTCCAGATCTTCAACCCGTCCTCGAGCAACCTCTTGTTGCCGTAGCGGGCGACGACGTCGCGGCGGATGTGCTCGGTGAAGAAGGGGGCGGTATCGCGGAAGACGGGCTCCACGCCGTGCACGCGCACCGGCTCCTTGCGGGCCTGCTCGCGCTCGTGCTCGGTGATCATCCCCTCCTCGTACATCCGCCGCAGCACGTACTCGCGGCGCGCGGCGGCGGCCTCGGGACGCGTGAAGGGCGAGTAGCGCGAGGGCGCCTGCGGCAGGCCGGCCAAGAGCGCCATCTCGGGGAGGGTGAGGTCCTCCACGTTCTTGCGGAAGTAGTTCTCCGCCGCGCTCTGTACGCCGTAGCTGTGGTGGCCCAGGTAGACGTGGTTGAGGTAGATCCAGAGGATCTCCTCCTTGGAGAGCTTCTTCTCCAGTTCGAGGGCGAGCACGAGCTCCTTGAGCTTGCGGCGGATGGTCTTCTCCGTGCCCTTCTCGTAGCCCTCCGCCTCGATGAGCAGCGCCTTCGCCGTCTGCTGCGTGATGGTGGAGCCGCCGCCGCGAATCCGGCCGGCGAGCAGGTTCTTCAGTGCCGCGTTCGCGATCCCGACGACGTCGAAGCCGTGGTGGTCGAAGAACTTGAAGTCCTCCGCGGCGATGAAGGCCTGTACCAGCTTCTTGGGGATGCGCTCGTAAGGAACGACCTTGCGGCGCTCCCGGAAGAACTCGCCGAGGAGGATCTCGTCGGTGGAGTAGGCCTCCGAGAGGATCGGCGGCCGCCACTTGTCCAGGTCGGGGGCGTCGGGGACCTCCTTGCCGTACTTCTGCAGCAGCCAAAGGAAGGTCCCGCCGCCGGCGAGGCCCGCCAGGAGGAAGAGCGAAAGGGCGACGAAAAAGAGCTTCTTCCAGAGCCTCCCCGCCCACATCCGGCCCAGGAAGGAGCGCCCCTTCCCGGCGGGGGAGGCACCGCTCTCCTTGGGCAGGTCCTTCTCCCCCCCTTCCGTCGGCTTCGTCGTCTCGGCCATCCGGGGCAGACTATTGCACCGCAGCCTATCGGACAACTCGGGCGTTGCCCGAGTGGCCCGAAGCGGGCGAGCGCCCGGTCAGTCGCCCCACTGGCGTCGTCGAAGCGTAGGACGGGGTCGCCGACGAGCTCGTTCTTCGTGAACGGCGTGCACGTCCCATGGCCTTCCTCCCACGAATACACACCGCCCCATCGGTCGAGCGCTACGTTCGTTTCGACTTGGTCCAAGCGATGCCGGCCTTCTGGAGCACCTCCACGAGCTCGTCGGGCAGCGGTGCCTCGAAGCGCATCGCCTTGCCGGTGGTCGGATGCGGGAGCGCCAGAAGGCGCGCGTGGAGGAACTGGCGCTCGAGGCCCCATTCCTTCTTCGCCTCGCGGTTGAA
>DATGOH010000158.1:0-6133 GCA_035306165.1 Ferdinandcohnia sp. | reverse complement strand
CATGGGCAAGGTGACCCAGCTCCTCCTCGGGGTCCTCGCACCCGGGCAGGCGGCGCCCAATCTGATGGCGGCGAACGTGACGGCGGGCGCGGCGAGCCAGTCCGCGGACCTCCTGCACGACATGAAGTGCGGCCAGCTCATCGGAGCCGTTCCCCGCCTCCAGGCCATCGCCCAGAGCTTCGGGGTGCTGGGGGGCGCCCTGATGGGCTCGCTCGGCTACCTGATCATCGTCCGCGACCCCTCGATGCTGATGACGGACGAGTGGCCCGCGCCAGCGGTGGCCCAGTAGAAGGCGGTGGCCGAGATCTTCATGAAGGGCATCGAGGCCATGCCGCCGGGCGCCCTCGTCGCCCTCGGCATCGGCAGCGCCGCGGGCTTCGTCCTGGCGCTGCTCGAGAAGCTCGTCCCCGCCAAGTTCAAGGTCTGGGTGCCGAGCCCGGCGAGCGTGGGCCTCGCCATCGTGATCCCGGCGTACAACTCGATCTCCATGTTCCTCGGCGCGCTCCTCGGCCTCTTCGCGACCAAGGTCGCGCCGAACTGGACGGCGCGCTTCCTCATCGTCCTCGCGGCCGGGATCATCGCCGGCGAGAGCCTCACCGGCGTGGGGCTGGCGGTGCAGAAGATCCTGGCGGGGGGCTGAGCGCCGGTGGTGGTGCATCGGGGAGCCCCGCCTGCGGGTGGCGACCGCCACGCAGGGGCATATATGATCGAGGCCCCGTCCAAGGAGGTTCCCTGGTGCAGCCCACCGCGTCGATGGAAGCGACGTCCCGCGCCGCGAGCCGCGTCTTCGATACCGTGGTCCGGGAGATCGTCCGGGAGACCCCGGACACGGTCACCCTCGTCCTCGACGCGGGGGACCATCCGCGCGACTACAAGGCCGGGCAGTACGTCTCCATCGACGTCCAGCAGTTCCGCGAGCTGAAGCAGCAGGTCGCCTATTTCGAACACGTGAAGGGCAGGCGGGAGCCGCCCCGCGCCTACTCGCTCGCGTCCACGCCCGACGAGCCCCATCTCGCCATCACCGTGAAGGAGGAGGTCTTCGTTCCGGGGCAGACCGCCTATCCGCCGCTGCTGTCACCGTACCTGGTCTTCGGCGTGCGGAAGGGGGCGACGATCCGGGTGAAGGGCTACACCGGCTACTACGTCCTTCCGGACGACGTGGAGGAGCGGACCGACCACATCGTCCACGTGGTCGCGGGCTCCGGCGTCGTGCCGAACTACGCGATCGTCAAGTGGGCGCTCGCCCACAAGCCCACGTTGCGGCACAGCTTCGTCTACTCGAACAAGCGGTGGGACGACGTGATCTTCGCCAAGCAACTGGCGGAGCTGGAGCGGGCCCATCCGGACCGGCTGAAGATCTACCACTGCCTCACCCGCGAAGAGGCCGCGCCGGCGGACGCGCCGGGCGCGACGCTCGGCCGCGTCGACTGCGACTTGCTCTCCCGCGTCATCACCGATCCGAACGGCTGTTTGGTCTACGCCTGCGGCCCTGCGCTGTCCCGCTGGGACAAGAAGGCGGCGAAGGAGCGGGGCGAGGAGCCCAAGCCGCGCTTTCTCGAGACCGTACGGGCCCACCTCGCCGAGATCGGCGTGCCGCGCGGCGCCATCCACACCGAGGCCTACGGCTGAACCCCGAGCCGGCTGCCTTTTCGGGCCCGCCTCCGGAGGCTCGCCATTCCTTCACGATTTGGCCGCATCGCGTGGCTGGCTCCCGCATCGGACGATACGGAGCCGATGGCCCGGTCCGTCCGTGCGCGGCGCTTGCCGCTTGCGGGGCTGGGGGATCGGAGCGCCCGTTCCTCGGGAGGCATTGTCGCTTTCCGTTGGGTCCGGGGCTATGCTGCATCGCGTCAGGAGGATGGCATGGCGAACTTCTTTCGAGACAACCCCGACCTCCAATTCCAGTTTCGACACGGGCTGCGCTGGAAGGAGATCGTCGACCTCACCGAGAACGGCTTTTCCCTTCCCGACGGCCCCAAGGATCTGAACGAGGCCCTCGCCTTCTACGAGGAGGTGCTGGAGGCCACGGGCGAGCTGGTGGCGCGGGAGATCGCCCCGCGAGCCCTCAAGCTCGACGCGCTCGGCACCCGCCTCGAGGCCGGCGAGGTGGTCTTCCCGCCGGAGCTCGAAGCCATCTACGACGCGATGCGGGAGATGGGGCTGTTCGGCATCTCCGTCCCGCGTGAACTCGGCGGGACCGGCGCGCCGCTCGCGGTCTACCTGGTTGCCAGCGAACTCATCGCCCGCGGCGACGTCTCGGTGATGACGCACTACGGCTTCCACGGCGGCATCGCCTCCACCCTCCTGCTGTACGCGATCTACCAGGGCGAGGCCGTCTACGACGATGGCCGCCTCGTCCGCACCACCTACGACGACATCATCCGCTCCATCGCCGCCGGCGAATCCTTCGGCTGCATGGTCCTCACCGAGCCCGGGGCCGGTTCCGACCTCGCCGCGATCCGCACCAAGGCGGAGGAGCGCGACGGCAAGTGGTACCTGAACGGGGAGAAGATCTTCATCACCTCCGGGCACGGACAGCACCAGCTCGTCCTGGCGAAGACGGAGGAAGGCAAGGGGCTCGACGGACTCTCGCTCTTCTACGTGCCGCGCAAGATCGAGCGCGACGGGAAGCTCGTCGACAACGTCAAGATCACCAAGCTCGAGGAGAAGCTCGGCCACCACGCCTCGGCCACCTGCTCGCTGCTGTACGAGGATTCCGAGGGACGGCTCATCGGCGAGCGCGGGCAGGGCTTCCGCCTGATGCTCGTGCTGATGAATTCGGCCCGTCTCGCGGTGGGGCTGGAGGGCATCGGGATCGCGGAGGCCGCGTACCGCATGGCGCGCGATCACGCGGTGCAGCGCAAGACGATGGGCAAGCCGATCGCGGAGCACGAGCTCATCGCCGAAAAGCTCCTCGACATGGAGACCTGGATCCACGCCCTGCGCGCGCTCGCCTTCGATGCGATGAACGCGGTGGAGATTTCCACCCGCCTGGACATGAAGTTGCGCACCCACCCCCCTGCGGACGCGGAGGAGCGCGAGCGGTTGGAGAAGCAGCAGCGGCGCATGGCGAAGAAGGCGCGGCGGCTGACGCCCTTGCTCAAGTACATGGCGAGCGAGAAGGCCGTGGAGATCTGCCGCGACGCCATGCAGATCTTCGGCGGCATGGGCTACATCGACGAGACCGGCGTCCACAAGCTGCTGCGCGACGCCCTCGTCCTCCCCGTCTACGAGGGGACCTCGCAGATCCAGGCGCTGATGGCACTCAAGGATCACCTCGCCTGGGCCACGCGCAAGCCCGGTTCCTTCTTCCGCCGCGCCGCCCGCGCCCGGCTCCTCTCCCGCACCGCGGGCGAGCGGCTTTTGCGTGACGTGCACCGGGCGGAGGCGCTCACCTTCCGCGCCACGGAGGTCATCCTCCTGCGCATCTTCAGCAGCAAGGTGCGCAACGAGTGGCGGAGCGGAATTCGCGGCAAGGACCCCGCCGAACTCGGCCGGTACCTCTCCAAGGAATTTTTGCGGCACTGGGACGCGCGCAGCGACTTCTCCCTGGGCCTGGTGCACGCCGAGCGGCTGACCCGCATGCTGGCGGACGTGGCCATCGCCAAGGTCCTCGTCCGCCAGGCGCAGCAGTTCCCCGAGCGTCGGAGCCTCGCCGAGCGCTTCGTGCGCAAGATGCTCCTTCGGGTCGAGTCGCTCGCGCGCGAAATCGAGGAGGCGGACGACAGCGTCTTCCAGGCCATCGCCCAGATGCAGAAGACGGCTCACGCCGAATGAGCGCCGGGAGCCCGTGACCACGGGCCCCCTGGGAAAGGACGCATCCGTCGATGGTGAACTGGGTCGACAAGGGGGAGAGCAGCCGTCTCGCCCGCACGGTGGTGGTGCTCGCCCTGGCCTGCGTGGCGGGGATGGTCAATGCCACGGGCTTCTTCGCCGTGGGCACCTATACCTCCCACGTCACCGGCCACGCGAGCATGGTGGGGGACGAGCTCGCGCGCGGCAACGTCGAGGCGGCGGCGCACTACCTGATGCTCGTGCTCTTCTTCGTCGCGGGCGCCTTCCTCGCCACGCTCTTCGTGGAGAGCGCGCGGCGCTTCGGCCGGGCGCGCTACGTGGCGGCGCTGCTCGTGGAGGCCTTCATCCTCACCGCCTTCACCCTGGTCAGCGCGCTCGTCGAAGACAAGAGCGAGACGGTCTGGCGCGTCCTCACCGCCATGCTTTCCATCTCGATGGGGCTGCAGAACGCGCTCGTCACGCGCATCTCGGGCGCCGTCGTGCGGACGACCCATCTGACGGGCGTGGCGACCGACATCGGCATCGAGCTCGCACGGCTGACCTACTGGCTGCGCCGAAACGCCCGCCTCCTCTCGCCGCTGCAGACCGTCATCGGATTCGCGCGGGAGGAGGAACTCCGGAGGCTGCGCCTGCACCTCCTCCTCTTCCTCTCCTTCCTGGCGGGCGCCATCGTCGGTCCCTTCCTCTACCTCTGGATCGACCACGGGGCGATGCTCTTCCCCGGCTCGATCCTCTTCGGCCTGGTCCTCCTCGACCGCTTCGGCTGGAACCGCGCCCTGAGCACGGGGCCGATGGTCGAGGGCGAGGCCTGGGCCTCGGAGAGGACTTGAGCGGCACGCCGGAAGATGGGACAAGCTCGCAGGATGCGAACCGACGCGAGGCTGTGGGCCCTGCTGCGGCCCCGGCGTGCCAAGCTCCTTGTCGCGCTCCTCTGCGCGGGCCTCGCCGCGCTGGGCATGGGCGCCTACGCCTTTCTGGCGGGCCCCGCCGCGCGCGCCCTCGTGCAGGGCGGTTCGCTCGATCTCGGCCCGACGATCGAGGCCCATCTCCCGCCCGGCTTTTCCGAGCTTCTCGGGCGCTCCATCCTCGGCGCGCTCCCGATGCTCCTTCTCGCCACCGCGCTGTTCCGCGCGATCGCCTCCGCGGGCTTCAACCTCCTGCTGACCTCGGCGGTGGCGGAAGCCGCCGGCGATCTGCGCCTTCGCGTCTTCGACCGCCTCTTGCGCGGGGATCCGAGCTTTTTCGAGCGGCAGGGCACCGGCGAGCTCGTCTCGCGGATCGGCAGCGACATCGCCGCGGTGGAGCAGAGCGGCCAGCAGGTGGCGCTCACGCTCAGCAAGGACCTCAGCCAGGCGTTGGCGCTGCTCTTCGTCTGTGCCTCGATCGACCTGCGGCTCTTCGCCGCCGCGGTGGTCATCGCCGCCGCCACGGTCGTTCCCACCCGCCGCTTCGCCCAGGCGCTGCGCGCCATCGGCAAGCAGCAGCTCGCCGCGCTCGCCGCGATCGCCCGCAAGGCGGAGCAGATGCTGCGCAACCACCGCATCGTCCTCGCCTTCCGGAGCCAGGCGCATCGGGAGCACGAGTTCGTCCGCGCCAACGAGGATCTGCTCGCGATCATGCGGCGCTCGCTGCTGTGGCGCGCCTCCTACACCCCGTTGATGGAGGTGATGGGGGTGATCGGCATGGCGGCGGCCATCGCCTTCGCCGGGCGCTCGGTGGTCGCGGGCGCGCTGCCGCCGGAGTCGGTGCTCTCCTTCGCGGCCGCGGCGCTGATGCTCTACCAGCCGCTCAAGGCCATCGGTAACCTCGGCCAGCACCTGGCGCAGCTCCGCGGTGCCGCGGATCGTTGCTTCGAACTCATCGACCTACCTGCCGCCGTGGCCGATCGCCCGGACGCGATCGAGCTCGTCCCGCCGCGCGAGGTGCGGCTGGAGGGCGTCACCGTCCGCTACGGGGAGACGACGGCGCTCGACCGCGTGGACCTCGTCCTGCGGGCGGGGGAGACGGTGGCCCTGGTGGGGGAGAGCGGGGCCGGCAAGTCGACCATCGCCCACCTCCTCTTGCGATTCGTCGAGCCCACCGAGGGACGCGTCACCTTCGACGGCCGCGACATCCGAGAGGGGAGCCTCGCCTCGCTGCGCGCCTGCGTGGGCTACGTGCCGCAGGAGACCATCCTCTTCGCGGGCGACGCGCGGACCAACCTCTCCTGCGGCGCCGACATCGCGCCGGAGCGGCTCTGGGCGGCCGCACGCGCCGCGAACGCCGAGCCGGTGATCCGCGCCGTCGGCGGTCTGGAGGGCGACTTCGCCGAGGGAGGCAAGAACCTCTCGGGCGGCGA
>DATGOH010000157.1:0-8080 GCA_035306165.1 Ferdinandcohnia sp. | reverse complement strand
GACCGCCGACCAGTTTGGGGATATTTCCCGTCTGGAAGACGGGGTTGTTGGGGTCCTCCCGCTCCGGAGAATAGGCGAGGTGGAAATCCTCGCCCGCACGAAGTCCGCTGGTTTCGAGAATGGGCTTCAATATCTCTTCGGTGGTCCCGGGATAGGTAGTGGATTCCAGGACCACGAGCTGCCCCGGCCGCAGCGCGGCGGCGATCGCCTCCGCCGACGCGCGCACGTAACCGAGATCCGGCTCGCGCGACTCGTTGAGCGGCGTGGGCACGCAGATCAGGATGGCATCACAGGCGGAGAGCTCCGAGAGATCCGCCGTGAGATGGAGCTTCTGCTCGGAGACGAGCCGCGCGATCGGCTCGCTCGCGATGTGACGGATGTAGCTTCTGCCCTTGCGCAGGGTCTCGACCTTCGACAGATCGACGTCGAGCCCGCAGGTGGGGAATCCCGCCTCGGCGTAGGCCACCGTCAGCGGCAGCCCCACGTAGCCCAGGCAGAGCACGCCCACCCTCGCCGTCTTCGCCGCGATCCGCGCGCGGAGATCGTCCGCAGCTTGCACCTTTCCTTCGCGAAGCATCGCTTCCCCCTCTTCCCCTCTCCTCACACGATGGCCGGAGAGACACAGGTCCGGACGGTCATCGGAAGGGTCCCCTGCCGACCGAAGACGAGAACGGTCGCTGCGTGGATGCGGCCGTAGCCTTCGGCGTACAGCCCCTCCTCGATCCCGGGGGCCACCGCCGACGCCACGATGCCCATCGGCCCGTCCCGCTGCAAAACCTCCACCACCCACCGCAGGGTGCGACCCAGTTCGTTCTCCTCTCTCGGTGTCGCCGGACGGATGCGAACGCCGGTCCGGGGAACCGGGAGGACGTAGCGCACCTCCACCCTGTGTCGTCCGCCGCCGAGGAAGACGTCCGTGACGAAGAGCCGATCCCGGTCGCGCCGGAGTTCGAGGTCGCGCCGATGCAAGACCGGCTCCGGAAGTCGCAGATAGCCGCGATGTTCGCCGACGAAGCGCGCCCTTTGCGCGCCGGGCTCCCAGAGGAGACAGTGCGCGTGCGCCTGCTCCGGCAGGGCGAAGAGCCGCCCCGGCACGAAGTCCTGCTGCTCCTCGCCGTCGACCGTGGCGGTGCTGTGCAGAAAGCTCCCGCGCATCCGATTGCGCAGCGCGAGATCCGAGGTGTAGCGCCCGCTGCCCGGATCGACCACGAGGCGCCGGCCGTCCAGGCAGATCTCGAGCGAGAGCTTGTCGTTGTGTCCGTGGCTCCCGGTCCCGCCGGTCCCGTTCGGCCCGCAGGCGACTGCCACCGTCATCCGGTGCGAGCGCATGAGGTAGATGCCCGCGGCGGGGAACGCGTCGTCCCCGCGCGGTCGGCCGCGCACTGGCCCCGGCCTCGGCTCGCCGAAGAGCCAGAGCGCCTCCCAGCTCCCCTCCCCCCGCTCGCCTCCGAGCCGTCGACCGAGTCCCGGGAGGTGGCGGTGATCGCGGGTAGCGCGCGAGCGGAAGGGAAGCGCCTGGCCCGAGTCGGCGTCGCCGATCTGCGGCGCCTCCCCGCAGCCGTCCACGAGGCGTTCCGAGGCGGCCAGCGCGGAGCGGATCCGCCCCTCCTCGTCGGGCGCGAGAGAGATGCCCAGCGCCCGGGACGCGAGGGCCCCGAGGAGAAAGAGCTCGGCGGCGAGGCGGTGGTAGCCGGTCGAGGCCTCGAACCCGAAGCCGTCGTCCAAGATTTGCGTCCGGATCAGGTTGCGCAGGCGCGGCGCCAGGGCCAGGGCGAGCGCACGGGTGCGCGAGAGCTGTGGCACCAGCGCGGCGGCCGTCATCGTCCCCACCACGTCGGCCAGCAGGTGGTTGTTGGGAACGACGAGATCGTCTTCCAAGCGCGCGGCCACGAAGCACGCGTGGATCTCGATCGCCCGCAACAGGAGGAGAAGAGCGCGCGGGCGGGCCTCGAAGTGCCCCCCGGCCGCCAGGGCGCGCAAGGTGAAGGCGAGGTTGGCGGCGCGGAGGGCCACCTCCATCGGCGATCGCCACTGCAGCCCGCGCGGCGCCTGGACCAGGTCCAGGCAGAGGTCGAGCGCCGTGTCCGCCCAGAGGGCCGCCCGCGGATCCTCCGGCGCGGCGAGCGCGGCGAGCGCCGCGCGAACGGCCAGGTCGAGCCGACCGACCGCCCACGCATCCTTCGGATCGACGCCGGGCGGGCAGATCCCCGCGACTGCGCGCTTCTTGGTGCGCGGGCAGCGCTCCCAGTCCACCGCCTTCCAGCCGGGACGCGCCTCCCGCACCCGACGATCCTCCCGGGCGACGACGCAGGTCGTGCCAAATACGGAGACCAGGCCCTGCGCGAGATCATCGGCCTCGGCCCGCACGCGCTCGACCTCGTCCGGCTGCCACCGCCGCGCATCCGCGGCCGCCCGGCGCAGGCGCTCCGGATCGGCGAAGGGCCACGTCCCCGGCACCGGACGCGCGAAGGCCGCGACGAGATCCTCCGGTCGGTCGACGCCGAAGGCCGCGAGGACGGCGCGCTCCCCCGGGGGCCGATCGATCGGCAGGATCGCGCGCAGCCGCCGACCGATGCGCCGTACCGCCACCTCCGCCAGGCGCGACGGCGGTGCCGACTCGAGCAGGTAGAGCGGGTACGAGAGGCGGCGCAAGGGCCTCAACCTCGGGGCCGGTCCGCATCGACCCCGGCGCTTCCGAACATGCGCCGACGGTAGGTCTGCAGCACCGCCTGCCGCATCTCTTCCACCTTGGACTCCCACGACTCGCCGAGGACCGCGTCGGATCGCTCCTTGCGCGGGCCCGGATCCTCGAGGGCTCGGCGCACCTCCTCCACGAAGGCCTGGTGGCTGCGCGCGATCCGGCACAGGCCCAGGGCCTCCACTTCCGGAACCGCGGTGGAGACGACCGGCAGCCCCGCCGCGAGGTACTCGCGCACCTTCAGCGGGTTCGAGCTGCGGGCCAGTTCGTTGTCGACGAAGGGCATCAGGGCCACGTCGAAGCCCTTGCAGAGCGAGGGAAGCTCCTCGTAGGGCCGCCGCCCGAAGAGATGAACGTTGGGCGCGCCGGCGAGGGGTGCGAGCGAGGTCTGCACCTTGCCGACGAGGACGACGGATGCCTTCGGGAAGGCGTCGGCCACGCGCCGGATCAGGGTGAGGTCCACCCAGTCGGCGATGAGGCCGAAGAAGCCGATGACGGGGCGCGGGAGCGAGGCGAGTTCCGGATGCACCGGTGTCTCGGGCGCCAACGCGCGCGCGAAGTGCGCGTGGTCGACGCCGTGTCGCACCACGTGGATGTTGGCGTTGTATCTCTTTTTCGCGTGCAGGAGCCGCTCCGCCGAGACGATCACGAGGTCGGCACGGCGGGCGAGGCTCGCTTCCATCTCCCCAATCTCCGGGGGTGCGCCGGAGAACGCGCTGAACTCGTCCACGCAGTGGTAGATGACCAGGTCTTCGCCGAGCGCGCCGCAGACGGGTGCGGACGAGGGCAGGAAACTCCAGGAGATCGGATCGCGAAAACCCAGGCGCTTCATGGCAAAGAGCACCTGGTGCCGGAAGACGATGCGATTCACCGCGCGCGCCATCGAGCCGAAGGCGGGAAGCGCCAGCGGCCCGAGCACGTGGAGATTGGGCCACTCCTCACGGATACCGCGCGCGATGTCTCCGATTTTCTTTCCGATGCGCTCCAGGTCGCGCGCGCTCATCTCCGGCCGGCGATTGCCGAGCGAGTTGACCCAGAGCACGCGATTGTCGCGCGCGAGGATCTTCATGATGTGTGTTTTCGAGAGAGGGTCGCCGTCCCAGTCGTTCGAGAAACACACGATGTCTCGGCCGCGTAGGACCCGGGCGGGGTCGAGGTGGCGTGGGTGAATCATGCGCTCTTCCTCCCGAAGGAAATCCCGATCTCCTCCCAGGCGGCGATCAGCCGCTGCGCCGCGTCCTCGGCGGCCCGTCCGCCGGACGGCGCGGGAAGCGCGAGGGAGGCGCCCACGGCACGCACCAGATCGCTCGCATCGCCCGGCGCGAAGAGCGTCGCCTCGGGCGGGCGCTTGCCCACCGCGCTCGCCACCACCCGAACGCCGAGGTCGAGGGCTTCCCGCACCGAGACGGAATCGCCGTCGGCGCGCGTGGGCCGGACGAAGACGTCCGCCGCGGCGATGCACGCGCGGGCGAGGCGATGATCGAGAGGACCGAAGACGAGCGCCCGGTCTCCGAGCGGCGCAAGAGCCTCGGGATCGATGCGTTCGGCGCTCGGACCGAAGAGGCACAGCCCCATCCTCGGATGGCGCCGAGCGAGTTCGGGCACCGCGGCGAGGAGGACGTCGACGCCGTATTGATGGCCCTCCGCCACCGCGGCCACGAGGAGGGGCCGCGCGCGCGCCCGCAGGGACCGCAGCTCGGCCGGCGGCGGTGCGGGAGGATCCGGATCCGGGAGGAAGGGCGAGAGCACCTCGAGGCGGGAGGCGGCCACGCCCGCCGCGTGCAGCGCGTCCGCGATCGATTCGTTGGTGCAGAAGACGCGGCGAAAGCCGATCGTGGCGGCGCGAGCGAGCTCCCGGTGCGCGCGGGGTTGGAGGAACGCGGGGGCCAGGCCCGAGTGGACGGTCAGCAGCGCTCCCGGCCCGCCGCGCCCGAAGGGCCGGCCGAGGGAGAGCGCCACGAGCCAGGCCTTGGCGTTGTTGCCGGAGATGTGGACGTGCAGGGGATGGCCGTAGGCCCCGCGGACGGCGGCGGCCACGCCCGATGCGCCCCCGCCCCGATGGATCCCCTCGCTGCCGTCCCGCGCGCCGTGGCCGGCGCCCGTATCGTAGATCCGGACCGGAATGCCGTTCGCGCGCGCGAGGCGCTGGAGCGCGCGCACGTGCACGGATATGCCGCCCCAGGGAGGTGGAAAGGGCCCGACCACGACGAGCGGCCTCACCGCGATCCCCCGCCCGCGCCGTCCTGCAGCGAGAGGGTGACGCCGAAGTGCTTCTTCATCTCCTCGCAAAAAGCGTGGCGGGCCCGCGACGAGGCGCGCAGCGGCCGCGCCGGGATGCCGCCCACCACGGCCCCCGGCGGTACGTCGTGCAGGACGACGGCGTTGGCGCCGATGATGGCGCCGTCGCCGACCACGATGGGACCGAGGATCTTCGCCCCAGGCGAGACGAGCACCTCGTCGCCGATCCACGGCGCGCCGACGTATCCGGATCGGCCGCCGATGGTGACGTGCTGGCCGATGAGGCAACGCGCGCCGATCCGCGTCTCCGGGTGGAGGACCACGCCCAGGCCGCCGTAGCCGAAGCGCGTCCCCTCCCCGATCTCCACCTCGACCGGCAGGATGGTGGCGTAGGCGAAACGGATCAGCCGACGGAGGATGGTCGGTACGAAGGGCACGTTCGCGCGGTGCAGGCGCTGCGCGAGCCGGTGCAGATCCAAAGCGTCCATTGGGTCGGCCGTCCCCCCTGCGCAAAAGCTAAGGCCGCCCGCCGCGGCGCCAAAGCAGCGACGCCCAGAGCGAGGCCACCGAAACCCCGCCGACGCGCAATCCGCCGAGGTAGGCCAGACCGAAAAGGCCGCCCTGGACGAGCACCGCCAGCGGCGGCGCGAGGGGCAGGACCGTTCCGAGTCCACCGACCAGGCAAGCGGCCGCGCAGGCGGCGACGCCGGCCAGCGCGAGAGGACGCCGCGGCAGCACCTCCCAGGGCGCGGCGCGCCGGCCGGTGAGCTCGCGGGCGGCCACGCCCAGGAGGAAGGTCTTGTGCACGGCCTCGGTGAGGACGAAGCCGAGCATCGCCCCGATGGGGCCGAGGGCGGCGAGCAGTCCGAACACCAAGGGGACGGAGAGCGCGATCTTCCCCAGGTTGGCCACGAGGAGCAGCCGGGTGCGCGCCCGCGCGCGCAGCACGCCCTCCACCGGAAGGATGGAGAGGACGACCATCGCCAGCGCCACGCGGAGGATGGGCGCCGCCTCGGCGTACGGCGGGCCGTACAGCAGCGCGAGGAAGGAAGGTGCCACCACGAAGAGGCCGAGCGCGAGGGGGAGGAAGGCGAGGGCGAGCTGGGAGACGGCGCTCTGGAAGGCGCGGATCGCCGCCTCCCTCCCCTGCCCCTTCCGCTCCATCTCCCCGAGCCGGTACATCAGGATCTCGGTGGTCGGGGTGTAGAGGAGGTCGACCAGCGGGAGGTTGAAGCAACCGACCGCGTAGACCGCGAAGACCGCGGGGCTGCTCGTCAGGCTGACGGCGTACTGATGGAGCTGCTGCTGCGGCATGGCCACGAGCATCGCGGCGCCGTAGGGGAGCGCGTAGCGGAACTGGGCGGCGAGAAGCGCCGGGCGGAAGGCGGGGCCGTCGGTGCCATGCAAGAGCACCACCCATGCGGACGCGGCGCGCACGAGCGCGAAGGCCACCGCGCCCCACAGCGCGCCGCGCAGGCCGAGCCCGAGCAGGACCGGCGCCACGAAGGCACCCGCGCGAAGCGCATCGCTCACCAGGTAGACGGCGGCGGCCGCGCCGGGGCGACCCTGGGCGGTGAGCGCGGGCTCGAAGGCGCCGGCAGCCAAAAAGAACCAGACGTAGAGGCCGAGCGGGAGCGCCACCGCGGCGAGAGCCTCGCCGCCGAGCGCGTGGAGCGCGGGGCGCGCGACAAGGACGCCGACGCAGCCCAAGGCCCCTGCGATCGCCAGCACGCCCAGCGTGTGGGCGACGAGGGCGGGGCGCTCGCCCGCCTCCGCCCGCGGCAAGAAGTAGTAAAGGCTTTGCGGTACCCCGAGCCCCAGCACGAGGTACAGCGTGGCCGAGACGAGGAAGAACTGCTTGAAGGTGCCGTATTCCGCCACCGGTAGCGCGCGGGCCAGAGCGACGGGGATGAGGAGGGTGATCCCCGCGGAAAAGGCCCGCGCGAAGACGAGCGGCCGGACGCTCGGCGATCCGCCCAACGCGATCCTCAGGCCCCGGTGAGCAGATTCTCCGTCGGCCGCCGGGCGGCGCCGACCGGGGGCACGGCGCCGAGCGCGTCGGGTCGCTCGCCGGGTACCCAGGGCGAGAGGCCGAGGGCGCGCAACGTCCCGTCGAGGTTGCACGCCGTCACGCTGCGGGAGTAGCCGACCGGGCCGCGGGAGGTGTACTCCCAGACGCTGCGCCGCCGTAGGCGGAAGGGGCTGATGCCCGCGTGGTTCGGCTGGTCCTCCGTGGTGACCGCGCTGCGGTAGCCCGCCCGCTCCACCGCGCGCACCACCGAGGGCGAGTACCAGCCGTTGGGGTAGGCGAGGTGCGCCACCGGCCGCCCCACCCTCTCCTCGATCTCCGCCTTGGCGACCACGAGCTGGCGCTCGACCTCGGCCGGCGCCTCGTTCGGGAGGCAGGCGTGGTCGATGGTGTGCGCCCCCACCTCGATGTCGCCGCCGCGCAGCGCGCGCAGATCCTCCCAGCGGAGGAGTTCCGAGTCCGCGAGGCAGGCGTCGGGCGTCTCGCCGAGACGGCGCTCGAGCCACGACGCGATCTCGAGACCGATCTGCCGCGGCTGGGTCGCGAGGATCCATTCCAAGGCCACGATGGGATCGGGCGTGGCGAGCGCGCGGCGCAGCGCCGAGGCGAAGCGCGCCTCCTCCCCCGCCTCCCGTGCGTCGATCCTCCATCGCTGCGCCTGCCGCAAGAGATGGAAGAGGCGATCGTGAAGGAGCGGAAGTCCGCTCTCCGGCACGCCCGACGTCACGTAGACGAGGGCGGGCGCCCCGTGGCGGCGAAGGATCGGCACGGCGTGCTCGGCGAAGTCGCGGTAGCCGTCGTCGAAGGTGAGCACGCAGACGTCCCGCTCGCAGGTGCGCCGCCCGTCCAGGATCTCCAGCGCCTCGTCCAGGGTGGCGATACGGTAGTTCGCCCGCAGCCAGGCGATCTGCCGATCGAAGGTCTCGGTGCTCGTGAGCAATCCGGGGATCACCCGGCACACCATCCGGGAAAAATCGGGGACCACGCGGTGCCAGGCGAAGATCTGCACCCGACGTCCGCCGGCCCGTCGCCGCTCCCAGCTCGCGATCAGATGGCGCGCCCCGCTCCGGTCGAGCACCGTACCCGCCGCCTGCTTGGCGGCCCGCCGTGCCGCG
>DATGOH010000156.1:0-23942 GCA_035306165.1 Ferdinandcohnia sp. | reverse complement strand
CGACGTGCTCGTCGGTGATCCGCATCATCGCAGCGCCTCGCGGATGGCATCGGAGATCGCGCCGAGGGGGAGCACGCGCTCGGCCGCGCCGATCTCGATGGCGGCGCGCGGCATGCCGAAGACGGCGGAGGTGGCCTCGTCCTGTGCAATGGTCAGGCCGCCTGCCTGGCGGATCGCGGCCAGGCCGTCCGCGCCGTCCATCCCCATGCCGGTGAGAAGCACCCCCACCGATCGCGCGCCGTAGCACGCGGCCGCGGAGTGGAAGAGCGCGCTCACCGAGGGGCGGAAGCCGTGCTGCGGCTCGTCGGTCCCGAGAGAGACGCGGCCGTCGCGGATGCGGAGGTGGTGGTCGTCCGGCGCCACGTAGACCGTCCCCGGCTCGAGCTCCATGCCCTCCTCGGCCTCGCGCACGCGCAGGGCGAGCTCCTGGCCGAGCCAGCGGGTGAAGGCGGTGGTGAAGCCGTCCGCCATGTGCTGCACCAGAGCGATGGGCGTCGGGAAGTTCGCCGGCAGGCCGCGGAGGATCTGCGCGAGCGCGCCGGGCCCACCGATGGATGCGCCGAGCACCACCACCCGCGGCCGCGCGGTGCGCGGGCGGGGCGGCAGCGGCGTCCGCTCGCGCAAGCCCCACGGATGGCGGATCACCGGCACCGTGGCCAGAAGGCGCAGCCGGCTCGCCAGTTCCTTCGCGAAGCCGTCGAGCTTCTCGAGCGGGGGCTTTTCCAGAAGGTCCAGCGCGCCGAGCGAGAGCGCGCGAAAGCCCTTCACCTCCTCGCGGTCCGCCGAGAGGACGAGGATGGGCGTGGGATTTTCCGCCATGATCCGCGCGATGCCGGCGAAGCCGTCCGAGCCCGGCATCTGCAGATCCATCGTGATGACGTCGGGACGGAGCTTCGCGGTGAGCGCGGCGGCTTCGTCGCCGCTTTCCGCGGTGCCCACCACCTCGAGGTCGCCGGCGCGCCCCAGCGCGTCGACGAGGATGTCGCGGACGATCGGCGAATCGTCCGCCACCAGCACGCGCACCTTCTTCTGCATCAAGCCCCCGTACCGCATAGGCGCTCGATGGTCGCCGCCAGCTTCTCTCCGTCCAGCTCGCTCTTGCCGATGTAGGCGTCCGCTCCGGCCTCGGCGCCGCGGCGCAGATCCTGGGGCGCCGAGAGCGAGGAGAGGATCACGACCGGGATCTGCCGGTAGGGCGATCCCTTCACCCGCCGCGTCAGCTCGATGCCGTCGAGGTTGGGCATCTGCACGTCGGTGATGAGCAGGTCGTAGGCGCCGGCGGTGAGCTTCTGCCAGGCCTCCTCGCCGTCCGCCGCCTCGTCCACCTCGTGGCCCTGCGAGCGCAACAGCGCCGCCTCCGCCTCGCGCGCGATGAGCGAGTCGTCCACGAGCAGCACCTTGAGCTTGCGCCCGGTGCGCCGCGCCTGGGCGTGGGCGCCGAAGTGGCGCGCGGCGGCGATGAGCTCCGCGGTGGAGAGGAGCAATGCGACCCGTCCGTCCTCCATGGCGGCGGCGCCCGAGACGTAGCGCAGCCCGCGGACGAAGGCGCTGGGCGCCTTCACCGCCACCTCGCGGTGGCCCACGAAGCCGTCGACCACGAGCGCGACGCCGTGGTTGCCCTGCCAGACGAAGACCGCGTGCGGGCGCTTCTCTTGCGGACCGCCGTTGAGCGCGAGCAGCGGGCCGAGGCTGACGATCGGCATGAAGCGGTCGTTGTAGCGGATGGTCCGCACCCCGGCGATCTCGAGGACGCTGTCGTTGTCGATCCGGCCCACGCCTTCCACGTCGACGGCGGGCAGGCCGTAGACGTCGTCGTCGATGCGGAAGAGCAGCACCTTCATCAGCGCCACCGACTGCGGCAGGCGCAGGATGAAGCGCGTGCCCTTGCCCGGCTCCGACTCGACCGTCACCGTGCCGCCGAGCGAGACCACGCGGCGGCGCACCACGTCGAGCCCCACGCCGCGGCCGGAGATCTCGCTGGTCTTCTCCCGGGTGCTGAAGCCCGGGGCGAAGATCAGATCGATCGCGGAGGCGTTGGACATCGCCGCCGCCTCGGCGGCGGAGACGACGCCCCGCTGCACCGCCACCTCGCGCACCCGATCGGGATCGATGCCGCGTCCGTCGTCCTCGAGGATCACCTCGAGGCGATCGCCGTCGGGCCGGGCGAGGATGCGCAGCCTCCCCTCGGGCGGCTTGCCGGCGGCCATGCGCTCCTCGGGCGTCTCCAGCCCGTGGTCGATGGCGTTGCGCAACAGGTGGACGATCGGGTCGTTGAGGGAGGGGAGGATCGACTTGTCCACGCCGGTGTCGCCCCCCTCCACCGTGCAGATCACCTCCTTGCCGTGTTCGCGGGCGAGCGAGCGCGCCGCCTGCGGCAGGTCGGCGAAGATGCCGGAGAGGGGGATGAGCCGCGCGGCCGCCACGCGCTCGGCGAGCGCGGAGAGGAGCTCGCGCACGTCGCTGACTGCCTCGGCATGGCGGTGGAAGAAGCGGAAGGCCTCCGAGCGCAGGCGGTGGACCTCGTCCTCCACCTCGGCGACGAGCGCGCCGTTCTGCGTGCTGCGCGCGAGCTGGAGCAGGCGGTCGGAAAGGCGCGTCCAGCCGGCCAGCAGATGACGCAGCTCCTGTACGCGCGCCCCCGACTTGGCGCCCTCCACCATCACGTCGCCAGCGAGGCCCGCGATCACGTCCAGGGCGTCCAGGTTGATGCGGATGGTGGCGGCCTCGCGGTGCGCCCGCGCGAGCGTGCTCTCCGGCGCGGCCGGCTTCGCCTCGGGAGCCGGGGTCGGCGGCGCCGCCGTGGTCTCGGGGGCGGGCTCCGCCTTCGTCTCGGCGGGTGGCGTCGGCTCGGCCGGCGCCGCCGCGGCCTCGCCGGAGGACTCGTCGTGTCCACCGTCGAGCAGCGCCCGAAACTCGCGCTCGAGCTCCTTGGCGAGCCGCCCGCCCTGCGGCTCCTCGTCCAGGAGGAAGGGGATCGTCTCGAAGGCGCGCCGCAACGCCTCCAGCGGGCGCGCGTCGCGGGCGCGCTCGAGCACCGCCAAGATGTCTTCGGCCAGGTGCGCGATGGTGGAGAGGGCGGAAAAGCCCATCATCCGCGCCTCGCCCTTGAGCGTGTGCAGCTCGCGCGCCATCTCGGCGAGCGCCTCCGCGCCGGCCCCGCCCTCGAAGGCGGCGATCGCGGAAGCGAGCTTCTCGGTGCGATCCGCCGTGACCTCGCGGAACTTGACCAGGAGTTTCTGCCGGATCCCCTCGGCGCTCATGGAACCTCAGGACACGCGGAAACGGCGGGCGAGCGACGAGAGGCGATCGGCGAGCTTGGCCAGCTCGGCGGCGGCGCCGGCGGCCTGCGCCGCACCCTGCTGCGCCTGGCGGGTGGCCGCCTCGAGGTCGGTCATGGACTGCACCACCTGCTCGGTGGCGGAGCGCTGCTGCTGGGTGGCGAGGTGGATGACCCGGGCGGCGTCGCTCGTTTCCTCGATGCCGGTGAGGATGGCCTGCACGCTCTGCATGGCCTGGTTGGCCTGCTCCTCGCCCTCCTTGGCGGAGGCGCGGTTGCGCTCGGTGGCGCGCGCCGTCTCGTCGGTCGCTTCGCGGATCTCGCCGATGAGTGTCTTGATCTCCTGGGTGGAGGCGAGGACGTTCTCGGCGAGCCGGCGCATCTCGGCGGCCACGATGGAGAAGCCGCGTCCGGCCTCGCCCGCCTTCGCGCCCTCCAGCGCCGCGTTCAGGGCGAGCAGGTCGGAGCGATCGGCGATCTCGTCGATCACCTCGACCACCGAACCGATCCGCTCCACGCGCCGCGAGAGCCGTTCCATCGCCTCGTGGATCGCCTCGGCATCCTGGCTGATGGTGGCGATGGCCTGGAAGAGGGAGCGCAGCGCCGCCTCGCCCGCCCGCGCGGCGACCACGGTCTGCTCGGCCACCGCCGCCACGGTGCGGGCGTTGTCCGCGATGTTGCCGGCCGCGCTCTTGAGCTCCGCCATGGTGGCGGTGGTCTCGTGCACCGCGCTCGCCTGGTGGGTCATGGAGGATTCGTGCTGGGTGGCGGCCGCCAGCACCTCGGCGGAGCTCGCGGAGATCTGCAGCGAGGCCTCGCCCATCTCCAGGGTGAAGGCGCGCAGCGTTTCGAGGAGCTGATCGATGCCGCGGATCATCGGCTCGAGGATCGGGTTGTCCGAGCGGATGCCGGTGCTCCCCGAGAGCTCGCCCTGGTTGACCACGCGGAGGATCGCGTCGAGCGCTTCCTGGACGCCGTTGCGCAGGTTCTGGTTCCGCTCCTGCGCGGTGCGGATCTGTTCAGTGGCGTGCTCGGCCACGGCGTTGACGAGCGTCGCGATCTTCTTGATGTGCGGGGAGTCGATCGCCTCGACGTCGATCCGTTCGCCGTAGTCGCCCGTCGCGAGCTTCTCGAGCACGCGGAAGATCGCTTCCGCCTGGCCCGCATCCGTCCTCGCCTTCGCCCGGGAAGGCTCCTTGGTTGCACTCGTCTTACGCATCTGACGTCGACTCCTCTTCCGACTCTCGAATCAGTTCTGGCAGGTCCACCAAGAGCAGCAGCTCGTCGTCGCGCGCGACCAGGCCGGCGATGCCCCGGGTGCGCAGCGTCAGGCGGGCGACCTCCGGCAGCGGGGCGATGGAATCGGCGGGGACGCGCTCCACGCCCAGCACCTCGTCCACGGCGAGGGTCCGTGGCCGGCCGTCCAGCGTGGTCACCAGGCCGCGGCGCGCGTGCTCGGGGCGACCGAGGACCGTGCTGCGGATCCAGCCGTCTTCTTCCCGGGTGACGATGCGCTCGACGGTCCCCGCCTCCACGGCGTGGCGGCGCCCGCCCAGGTCGAAGACGACGATGCCGCGCTCGTTCGCGCGCACCTCCCGGGGGCCAAAAATCATGCGGACGTTCCTCGCGCCCGCGCCACCTCGATCAGGCGGGGGAGATCCAGCACCGACAGTGGACCGTCCTTGGTCTGCGCCACGCACTCGAGGAACTCCGAGGGCCCGGGCCACGAGGTGGGTGGGGGCTCCAATGCGGTGGGCGGGACGGAGACCAGCCCCTCGAGCGCCTCGGCCACGAGAGCGAGCTTCCACGGACCGCTCTGCACGATGGCCACCCGCGCCCCTTGGGCGAGCGAGGTGTTCTCCTCGGCGAGGAGCTGGGCGAGGTCGAGGACCGCGAGGATCTCCCCGCGGTGGTTGAACACCCCGAGCAGGAAGGCGGGAGCGGCGGGGAGGCGCGTGAGCGCACCCGCGCGGATCACCTCGTGGACCAGGTGGGCGTGCACCGCATAGCGCTCACCCAACAGCCGGAAGACGAAGAGGGCGACCTGGTCGGGAGAGCCGAGCGCTTCCCAGGGGTCCGAGGTCTCGTGCCGTAGCTCGCGCATCGCGCGCATTATCGACGCGTGGTGTCCGTTTCACAACATCGCGTGTGCTATGATGGGGCCTTCCGATGAAGGTGATCGTCTGTACGGAGAGCGAGATCCTCGGCGCCGTCGCCGTGCACGCGCTGGGCGCCGAGGGGCACGAAGTGTTCGTCGAGACCCGTCCCGAGGCCTTCGGCCCGGAGGTGGGGGCGGCGGATGCGCTGTTGGTTTCCCCCACCCTCGCCAAGCAGGCCATCCGGATGCTCCGCGAGCGGGGCTTCGAGGGGCGATCGCTCCTCTTCTCCGACGACGATCTGGAGCCCCTGCTCGAGCAGGTGGCACCCCTGGGCGCGGACGGCGCCCTCTGTGCCGCGCCGATGGAGGGGTTCGGCGAGCGTTTCGTCGAGGCACTGCGGCAGCGTCGGCGCGTCCTCATCGTGGACGACAGCGCCATCGCCGCCGAACTCCTCGGCGCCGAGCTCGAACCCAAGGGTTTTCAAATCTTCTACGCGGCGGACGCCGAGGAGGCGACGCGGATCATCCTCAAGAAGGAAACGCGGCCCGATCTCGTCTTGCTCGACATCAACATGCCCAACGTGGATGGCCGCCAGTTCTGCCGCTTCCTCAAGCAGAACCAGCTCTTCCGCGGCATCAAGGTGGTCCTCTGCTCCGGGCAGGAGCGCGCCGCGGTGGAGGCCGCCGCCGCCGAGTGCGGCGCCGACGGCTACATCCTCAAGGACGAGTTTCTGGGCGACTGGCTCACGCGCCAGGTCGGTTAGGCGCCGGTTGCGGTCGTCGGCCGCAGCCCCGGAGCCGTCGCCGCGGCAGGCGGCCACCGCAAAGGGCCCGCGCAGCCTTCCACCTCAGAAACGGAACTCGGTGTTGACGTCGAGCACGCCGATGAACTGTTCGTAGGTGCCCGCGGCGTTCGGCTGGCTCGAGGGCGTCTCGAAGCCCTGGCTGTCGGCCACCGCGATCTCGCGCGTGAAGTAGAAGACCGGGGTGAGGGTGGCGGAGACCGCCCACCAGTCGGTGAGCTGGACGCGTGCGCCCACCGAGGCGGAGAGCTTGTCCATGTCGTAGAGCGAGGGATCGAGGGTGCGGGCCGGGATCGCGCTCGAATCGTAGCCCACACCCACGTAGCCCTCCACGGCGGGCGTGAACCAACGCGAGACGCCGGCGCGCACGCCGAAGCCGTCGCGCCAGCGACGGGGGATGTTCTGGATGACGCCGCGCGCATCCGGCGCCGCGGCGCCGTCCTCCTCGATGGCGCAGCGGCCCTCCTTCGCGAACACGCACTGATCGCGGAACACGCTCCACCGCGCGTACTCGCCGAAGAGCCGGAGCTCCCATCGCTCGTCGGGTTGCCAGCGGAAGCCGAGCCTCCAGATGTCGGGGAGCGCCTGGGTGAGCACGACGTCCTGCTCGGTGGCCTCCGCCGTGGGGAACTGCGTCCGCAGCTTGCCCTTCAGCGCGATCTCCCCGAAGCCCGGTTGGCTCTGGTAGGAGGCGCCCACCCAGAAGCGCTCCACCGGCTCCCAGATGGCGCCGATGGAAAAGCCGAGGTCCCAGCTCGAGACGTCGATCAGGCTCCGTCCTTCCTTGGGAAGGCCGCCCTGCACCAGGTCGTCGGTGCCGTCGGCGTTGCGGGCGCGGATGGTGTGGACCTCGCTCTGGATGAGGTTGAAGCCGGCGCCGACCGACAGCCGGATCGAGGGGATCCGGTAGGCGGCGGCCGCGGTGAGGTAGAGCGAGCGGATCGTGCCCTCGATGGTGAACCAGCGCTGCACGCCGTCCACCGCGCCGGGATAGGTTTCGCCGCGCGCGCCTTCGAAGTCCGCGTTGCGATCCCATCGCGCGCTTCCCCCCAGCGGGACGTAGACGCCGACGCCCGCGCCGAAGTTCTCCAGCCCGAAGTCGCTGACGATCGCACCGAAGGGGATGAAGGCCACGTTGTCGAGCTTCGCCGTCCCCGCGTTCGCGTCGAGCGCGTCGTCGGGCGTGTTGCCGCCGGGATCGGAGATGGCCGCGGGGGGGCGCTCGTAGGTGGCGTTGCGCAGGGCGAGCGCCGCGTCGAGGTAGATCCGCGTGCCCCGCTCGAGGGCGAGGCCGGCGGGGTTGAAGTAGATCGCCGTCGGATTGCTCGTGGTGGGGTGGCCGTGCTCCCCGCCGAAGCGCGAGGTCTGGAATCCGCTCGCGCCCGCCTCGAGCGCAACGAAACAGATCACCGCGGAAAGGGCGATACGCTTCATCGTGGGGCTCCTCGTCGGGCAAGTTTGACAGGGAGCGCCACCGGGAAGCAAACTTCGACCGAGGATCGCCCCGCGGAGGCGCTCCGCGGGGGCGAATGCGCGGACGAGGCCTGCGCGCGGAGGCCCCATGATCCAGACTGCGAGAGCTCCCTTGGACGTCGCCCGTCTTCTCATCCTCGGCGCCGCGTGCATGGTCCTGGCCGCCTGCCCCGATCCGGAGGAGCGCTTCGAGGAGTTCGTGGAGCGCACCGAGGAGTTCCGGCGGCCGCCGGCCGACCTGGGCGAGAGCGTCCTCGCCGACCTGGAGGGCCGCCATCTCCTCACGGCCGCCGTGGAGCTCAACCCCGGCACGCCGCTGTTTTTCGATGTGCGCATCGAGACGAACTACGGGGACGCGAGCACCTGTCCCGTGGAGGGGTGCACGATGCACATGCAGGTCTTGCCCCTCGTCTCGCCCTTCCTCACCGCGGGGCAGAAGGCGCAGTGTCCGCCGGAGTTTTCGCCCGCGGGAATCGCCATCGGGCGGGAGGTTCCCCCCGACCGCGTCGCGAACCCGCAGCCGATCGAAATCCGCGACATCCCGGTGCGCAGCGACGGTTCCTTCGTCGCGCCCTTCCCGACGCTGGCGGTGGACAGCTGCGCCAACGGGATCTCCGGCCGGCCGATCGTCGCGCGCCTCGTGCTCAACGGCGTCACCCGGAGCGCCGACCGTTTCTGCGGCCTTCTGCAGGGCGAGGTGATGGAGCCGCTCGAGGCCAACCTCACGCGCTCCACCTTCGGCGCGGAGCGCATCGAGGACGATCCCGCGGATCTCGATCCGCGGCCCATCCTCACCGCCTGTCCCTCCGACGAAAACTGAGGTTCAGCCGGCCTTCGTCGTGCCGCGCGCGGAGCGCTTCGCCGGCGCCTTGGCGGTCGCCTTGCGCGGTGCGGGGGTCTTCGCGGCCGTCTTCGTGGTGCTCGCCTTGCGCCGGGTCGAGGTCGACTTCTTCGCGGTCTTGGTGCTCTTGGCGGGGGCGTTGGCGAGGGCTTCGACCGCCTGGTCCAGGCCGAGGGCGTCGGGATCGAAGCCGTCTTCGCCCTTGCCCACGGTGGCGGTCGTCTCCCCGTGCTTGACGTAATAGCCGTAGCGCCCGGCGTAGAGGTAGATCGGCGCGCCGTCGGCGGGATGCTTGCCGACCTCCCGCAGCGGCGCCGACCGCCCCCGGCCGCCCTTGGGCAGCGCGAGGAGTTCGAGGGCCCGCTCGAGGTCGATGGTGAGCACGTCGTCGCCCTTGCGCAGCGAGCGGAAGTCGCCGTCGTGGACGACGTAGGGCCCGAAGCGGCCGAGCCCCGCCCGCACCTCCTTGCCCGTCTCGGGATGGGTGCCCAGAAGGCGCGGCAGTTCGAGGATGCGCAGCGCCAGATCGAGGTCCACCTCCTTCGGATCCATCCCCGGCGGCAGGCTCACGGTCTTGGGCCGCTTCGCGTCGGTGGCGTCACCGAGCTGGAGGTAGGGACCGAAGCTCCCGGTCTTCAGGTAGACCGGCTTGCCGGTTGCGGGGTCGGTGCCGATCGCCTCCTCGCGGCGCTCGTAGCGCTCGAGGATCTCCTGCACCTTCTCCTCGTCCAGGTCGGCGGGGGCCACGTCCTCCGGGATCGAGGCCTTGCGCACCTCCTCGCCGTCCGTCTTGTACTCGAGGTACGGGCCGAACTTCCCCACGTGGATTTCGAGGCCCGGAATCTCCCGCCCCAGGTTCACGACCTTCGCCTCGCGGGGGTCGATGCGCTCCTCCTGCTCGTCGATCCGCTCGCGCAGCCCGCCCTCGCCCAGGAAGAACTGGGAGAGGTAGGGGAGGGGATCGAGCTTGCCCTCGGCGATCTCGTCCAGGCTCTTCTCCATCCGGCTGGTGAACTGGGTGTCCACCAGATCGGGGAAGTGCCCGCGCAGGAGGTCGGTGACCACGAAGGCGGTGAAGGTGGGCACGAGCTGGCTGCCCTGCCGCACCACGTAGCCGCGATCGATGATGGTCGAGACGATGGTGGCGAAGGTGGAGGGCCGGCCGATGCCCTCCCGTTCCATGAACTGGATCAGCGACGCTTCGGTGTAGCGCGCCGGCGGCCGGGTCTCGTGGCCCTGCGGGACGAGATCCTCGAGGGCGAGGACGTCCCCCTTCTCCAGCGGCGGCAGATGGCGCTCGCGCTGGTCGAGCGCGGCCTGGGCGTCGTCGCTGCCCTCCACCCACGCGCGCAGAAAGCCCGGGAAGACGATCCGCATCCCGCCGGCGTGGAAGACGGCGTCATCGGCGACGATCCGCACCGAGAGCTGGATCTGGCGCGCGTCCGCCATCTGCGTGGCGAGCGTGCGCATCCAGATGAGCTCGTAGAGCTCCAGGTCGGGGCCGCTCAGGCCCACCTCCTTCGGCGGGGTGAAATCGGAGGAGGGGCGGATGGCTTCGTGCGCCTCCTGCGCGCCCTTGGTCGAGGTCTTGTAGCGGCGGATCTCGGGGGAGAGGTACTCCTCACCGTAGCGCTGGGCGACGAGGCGACGCGCGCCCTCGATGGCCTCCTGGGAGAGGTGCACCGAGTCCGTGCGCATGTAGGTGATGAGACCGCGCTCGTACAGGCCCTGCGCCACGCGCATGGTCTCGCGGGCGCTCCACCCCAGCCGGCGGTTCGCCTCCTGCTGGAGGGTGGAGGTGATGAAGGGCGGCGGCGGGCGGCGGACGATCGGCTTTTCCTCCACGGCCTCGACCACGAAGGAGACCGCGCGCAGCCTGTCGGCGAGCTCCCGCGCCTTCGCTTCGTCGAGCAGGAGGGCGGCGGTCTTCAGCTCGCCGGTGCTTTCGTCGAAGTCCTTGCCGGTGGCGATCTTCTTGCCGCCCAGCTCCACCAGGCGCGCCTCGAAGCGCTCCTCCTTCGCGAGCGTGGCGAGGAGGTCCCAGTACGTGGACTTCTTGAACGCGATGCGCTCGCGCTCGCGCCGGACGATCTCGCTGACCGCCACCGACTGCACGCGACCCGCCGACAGCCCGAAGGCGATCTTCTTCCAGAGCAGCGGGGAGAGCCCGTAGCCCACCAACCGGTCGAGGATCCGCCGCGTCTCCTGGGCGCGGACGAGGCGGTCGTCCAGGGGGCGGGTGTTGTGCAGGGCCCGCTCGATGGCGTCGCGGGTGATCTCGTGGAAGACGAGGCGCTCGTAGGGGATCTTGGGCTCGAGGAGCTCGAGGAGGTGCCAGCTGATCGACTCGCCCTCGCGATCTTCGTCGGTGGCGAGCAGGAGGCGGTCGGCGTCCCGCAGCAGGGTCTTGAGTTCCTTGACGATCTTCGCCTTCGCCTTGGGGACCACGTAGAGGGGCTCGAAGCCCTTTTCCACGTTCACGCCGAGGCGGGCCCAGGGCTCCTTCTTCACCTTCGCCGGGATCTCGGAGGCGCTCTGGGGCAGATCGCGGACGTGGCCCATGCAGGCTTCCACCCGGTAGCGATCCTTGGGGAGGAACTTGCGGATCGTCTTCGCCTTGGTCGGCGACTCGACGATCACCAGCGTCTTTCCTTCACGCGACATCTAGGTCTCCAAGAGGCGTACCGAAGCCAGGGCCCCGCGCGTCCCCCGCGGTAGAAGCACACTCGATCCCCGTGCGCAAGAGCATCCCCCCCTCCCAGGGGCGCGCCCCGCCGGAGGCGCGCCGCGCGGCGGGGCCGGCCGATTCGGTCGTGGGCGGCGCGCCGGGCGCCTCACGCGGCCTCTTCCCGGCCGCCTCCCTGCGCCGAGGGCGCGTCCACCTCGGCGTGCATCCACTTCTTCAGAAGCGGCACGAGGGCGAACATCACCACCGAGGAGGCGATCGCGGCGAGGGCGATCTGGCCGAAGACCTCGCCGTAGACGTCCACGGTCTCGGTGGGGAGGGGGATGGTGGTCTGGCCCGTGTCGTCGGTGGAGGAGACGCCGGTCAGGGCGGCGATGATGCCGGCGAGGTAGCTCGAAAAGGCCGTGGCCAAGAACCATGCGCCCATCACGGTGGACACCATCCGCGCCGGCGCCAGCTTGGTCACCATGGAGAGGCCGACGGGCGAGAGGCAGAGCTCGCCCGTGGTCTGCAGCATGTAGCCGAGCAGCAGCCACGCCATCGCCACCATGCCGCGCTCGTTCGCCTGGGTGGCGCCGTACCAGAGGGCGGCGAAGCCCAGACCGAGCTGGAGCAGGCCGAGGCCGAACTTGAACGGGGTGGACGGCTCGAGCCCGCGCCGACCCAAAAAGCCCCACAGCCACGTGAAGACCAGCCCGAAGAGGATGATGTAGATGGGGTTGGCGGCCTGGAAGATCGAGGCCTTGATCTCGGTCCCGCCGACCTTCAGGCCCACCAGCGACTCGTCGACTTCGAGCCGCTCGATCGGGCCTTCCTTCTGCCGCCGCTCGATCTCGGTCAGGGTCTGGGGCTTGCCGTCGAGGGGGAAGCCGAGGAAGGCCTGGGTCACGGAAACGTCCTCGAGGGTGGTGCCCACGTCCTTTTCGGTGAGGGTGCGGGCGCCGACGACCCGGTCGACGTTGCGGTCCGTGAAGTTGTTGATGCTGCTGCCGGCCTGCTCGAAGAAGGACCAGAAGAGCATCGAGAAGAAGAGCAGGATCAGGATGACGAAGAGCCGTTCCCGCTCGACCTTCTCCGCCTTGAACGCGGTGCCCACCAGCGAGAGCAGCGCCAACCCGCCGAAGATGGTGAGCACCCAGCCCGCGAGGGTCGAGCGGGTGACGAGGAGCGCGATGACGGGGATGGAGACGAGGATCCCCAGGTAGACGGCGTTCTTGTTGCTCAGGAAGGGCAGGCGGGGGTGGACCGGCTGCTCGAGCCGCGCCGGGTCGTTCGGCCGGCCGGCTTCGTCCGGGAGCCCACCGCGCGTGGTGGCGAAGACCGCCACGGCCGCCGCCGTCACGAGCGCCAGGGCGATGAAGCCGTAGACGGCGAAGAGGATCGGGTCGCCCCGGCCGATCACGACCAGGCTGACCGCCGTGACGAGCGCGCCGCCGCCGATGAGGAGCTGGGTGAGGCGGGTGGGGGCGACGAAGACCGCCAGGCCGACGAGCATGCCGATGGTGGCCAGGCCGAAGCCGTAGTGCCAGCCGTAGGTCTCGCCGATGTAGCCGCAAAGCAGCGGCGACATGGCCGCGCCCAGGTTGATGCCCATGTAGAAGAGCGTGAAGCCGCCGTCCCGCTTGTTGCTCCCCGCGGGGTAGAGGGAGCCCACGATGGTGGAGATGTTCGGCTTGAAGAAGCCGTTGCCCACGATGAGCAGCGCGAGGGCGGTGAAGAAGGCGACCTCGTTTTCCACCGACATCACGAGGTGGCCGGCCGCCATGAGCGCGCCGCCGATCACCACCGCATGCCGCGCCCCGATCAGGCGATCGGCGAGCAAACCGCCGACGAAGGGCGTGGCGTACACCAGGGCGGTGTAGGCGCCATAGACCGCGTACGCCCGGGCGTCGTCGAAGGCCAAAAAGCCTTTGATCATGTAGAAGACGAGCAGGGCGCGCATCCCGTAGTACGAGAAGCGCTCCCACATCTCGGCGAAGAAGAGGACGAAGAGGCCCGGGGGATGCCCCGCGACGGTTCGTGTCTGGGTGGCGGTCACGGACATGGGTTCCTCCCTGGGCGGAGGAGCGCCGCTAAAGGGGCTCCTGCCCGCTCGGGTCGCGACACGGGGTCGAAGGGCGCACATCCTAATGGATTCTCGGGCCTCGGCAAATCTCGTCGCGCCCGGGCGCCGGCCCGGCCCGCCGCTCCCGTGGCGAGCGTGCGATCCGCGTGCTACTTCAAAGGGGATATGCCGGGACGCTTCGACGAGGACCAGGGTCTGGTCCAGGTTCGACCCGAAACCAAGAAAAAACTCGCGAAACCCCGCCTTTGGAAGGTGCTCCTGCACAATGACGACTACACGACCCAGGACTTCGTGGTCGAGATCCTGGAGCGCGTCTTCCGCAAGTCGCACGACGAGGCGGTGACGATCATGCTGTACGTGCATCGAAAGGGCGTGGGGGTGGCGGGCGTTTATCCGTACGACGTGGCCGAGACCAAGGTGGAGACCGTCCGCACCCTCGCCCGCCAGAGGGAATTCCCCCTCCTGTGCACGATGGAGCCCGAGTAGCGATGCCCCAGCCGCCGGAACTGACCCGAGACTTCAAGGAGACGCTCGAGCGCGCCTTCCACGCCGCCCGCATCCGGCGCCACGAGTACGCGGGGCTCGAGCACCTCCTTTTGGCGCTCCTGGACGACCCCGTGGCCGGCAAGGCCCTCCGCGCCTGCGGGGGCGACGTGGAGACGCTGCGCGCCGAACTCGTGATCTTCCTCACCGACCACTACGAGCCCCTCCCGGAGGGCGTGGAGGTGGATCCGAGCCCGACGCTGGCGCTCGCGCGGGTGGTCCAGCGGGCCGGGGTGCACGCCATCTCCTCGGAATCCTCCCGGATCGACGGCGGCGCGATCCTCGTCTCGCTCTACGAGGAGACGGAGAGCCACGCGGTCTACCTGCTCCGCAAGCAGGGCATCGAGAAGATCGACCTGCTCGAGTACATCTCCCACGGCATCGTGGACCCCGTACCGCGGGAGATGACGGAGGGCGAGGCGGAGGAAGCCCCCGCCAAGGATCCCCTGGCCGCCTACACGGTGGACCTCGTCGAGCGGGCCCGCGAGGGGCGGATCGATCCCCTCGTCGGCCGCGAGGCGGAGATCGAGCGCGCCGTGCAGATCCTGGTGCGGCGGCGCAAGAACAATCCACTGCTCGTGGGCGAGCCCGGCGTGGGCAAGACCGCGATCGCCGAGGGGCTCGCCCTCCGCATCCACGAGGGCAAGGTGCCGCAAGCCCTGGCCGACGCCAAGGTCTACGCCCTGGACCTGGGGGCGCTCCTGGCCGGCACGCGCTACCGCGGCGATTTCGAGCAGAGGCTCAAGGCCGTCCTGGCGGCGCTCGCCCGCCAGGAGGGCGCCATCCTCTTCATCGACGAGATCCACACCATCATCGGCGCGGGCGCGGTGAGCGGGGGAAGCCTGGACGCCTCCAACCTCCTCAAGCCGGCGCTGGCCTCCGGCGACCTGCGCTGCATCGGCTCGACAACCTACCAGGAGTACAAGAACACCATCGAAAAGGACCGGGCCTTCGCGCGCCGCTTCCAGGTGATCGACGTGGACGAGCCCTCCGTGGAGGAGACGGTGGAAATCCTCCGGGGCCTCAGGCCGCGCTACGAGGCCCACCACGAGGTGCAGTACACGGACGAGGCGCTGCATGCGGCCGCTCAGCTCTCGGCGCGCCACCTCCCCGACCGGCACCTGCCGGACAAGGCGATCGACGTCCTCGACGAGGCGGGTGCGGCGCACAAGCTCCGGCCGGCGGAAAAGCGCACCGGCGTAGTGGACGTGGCCGACGTGGAAGAGGTCGTGGCGCGGATGGCCAAGGTGCCGCCGCGCAGCATCTCCGCCGACGACCGCGAGGCCCTCGCTCGGCTGGAGCCCGAGCTCAAGGCGGTGATCTATGGCCAGGACGAGGCGATCGAGACGGTGGTCTCCGCCATCCAGCTCGCGCGCTCCGGTCTGCGCGCGCCCGACAAGCCGATCGGCTCCTTCCTCTTCGCGGGCCCGACCGGCGTGGGGAAGACGGAGCTCTCCAAGCAGCTCGCCCGGATCCTCGGCGTCCAGTTCCTCCGCTTCGACATGTCCGAGTACATGGAGAAGCACTCCGTCTCACGGCTGATCGGCGCGCCCCCCGGCTACGTGGGCTACGACCAGGGCGGGCTGCTCACCGACGCCATCCGGCGCACGCCCTACGCGGTGCTCGTGCTCGACGAGATCGAGAAGGCGCACCCGGATCTCTTCGACATTCTCCTGCAGGTGATGGATCACGCCACGCTGACGGACAACGTGGGGCGCAAGGCGGACTTTCGGAACGTGATCCTCATCCTCACCACCAACGTGGGGGCGCGGGAGATCTCCGGCCGGCGCGTGGGCTTCGGCGGGGACGCGCCCCTCGGTTCCGCCACCGGCGCGCTGGAGCGGGCCTTCAGCCCGGAGTTCCGCAACCGCCTGGACGCCATCGTCCAGTTCCATCCCCTCGGCCCCGCCGAGATCGACCGGGTGGTCGAAAAGAACCTGCGCGAGCTGCGGGACATGCTGGCGGAGAAGAACGTCACGCTGACGATCACCGACGACGCGCGCGCTTGGCTCGCGAAGAAGGGCTACGACCCCGCGTATGGCGCGCGGCCGATGGCACGGCTCGTGGAGCGCGTCATCAAGCGCCCCCTCTCGCGGGAAATCCTCTTCGGTGCCCTGCGGGAAGGTGGGACGGTCGAGGTGGCGGTCGAGAACGACGAGATCGTCCTTAGGACCTGAGCCCCTGCTGCGCTTTTGTTTGCTACAGGACGATTTCGCTTGGCGGCGGTCGGCGGTCCTGATAGCCGAGGACGAGCATTGCGTGACCGGCAATGCACTTTGAAACATTGGAGGGTTCGATGAATCGCTTCAAGCTCGTCGTTCTCGGTGTCTTCGTCCTCTTCACCACGGGCTGCGGCGCCCTGTCGCTGCGCGCTCCGGTCACGGGCGCCCTGTATCAGGATACCAAGGCGGGGGAGCTCGTCACGGAGCACCAGAACGCATCCAAGAAGGGTGAGGCCTGCGCCACCTCGATCCTGGGCTGGGTGGGCACCGGCGACGCTTCCATCCACGCTGCGGCGCGCGAAGGCGGCATCTCCAAGATCGCCTACGTCGACTCCCACAGCATGAACATCCTCGGGATCTACGCGAAGTACTGCACCATCGTCCGGGGCGAGTGATCGACGCGCCGGCGGTCCGCCGCGACGTGCGGGCCTCGATGGAGGACTGCCCTCTCGGATTCCGGGAGGGCAGTCGTCGTTTCGGGGTGCGGATCAGTCGAGGTAGCGGAAGACGCACTCCGCCACGCACGCGGGCTTCGGCTCGCCCTGGATCTCGATGGTGTTCTTGAAGACCACCTCGAGGCCGCCCTTCACCTCGGTCACGGACTCGACCATCGGGACGAGGCGATAGGAAGCGCCCTCCTTGAGGGGCGCGGGGAAGCGCACCTTGTTGAGCCCGTAGTTGAGGACGGCGGGAAAGCCGGTCACCTCCACCGACTCGAAGAAGAGCCCGGCGATGCGCGAGAGGGTGAAGTAGCCGTGGGCGATGGGGGCGCCGAAGGGCGACTCCTTCTTCGCGCGCTCGCGGTCGACGTGGATCCACTGGTGGTCGCCGGTGGCATCGGCGAAGGCGAGGATGTCCTCGAAGCGGAGCTCGTGCCAGGGGCCCGGCGGGAGCGGCTTGCCCACGAGTGCCTCGAGCCCGGCCCTTCCTTCGATCTTCGTCTTCTCCATGGCGTCTCCTTAGAGGGGTCTGGAAATCACGCAGGCGTTGATGCCGCCGATGCCCATCGAGAGCTTGCCGGCAAGGCCCGGGGGGGCGTCGCAGGCGTCGCGGTAGACGAAGCGGGTGTGCACCTTGGCGATCGTCTCGTTGAGCTCGGCCGCCGAAAGCGGCGTCGGCGCCAGCCGGCCCTTGGCGTAGCCGAGGTACTGGGCGGTCAGCTCCCATCCGCCGCCGGCGCTCATCCCGTGGCCGAAGGTCCCCTTGCGCGCGGTGGCGACCACCGTCTCCGGGAGGATGGAGCGCAGCGTCTCCACTTCGAGGTAGTCGCCCGGCGTGGCGGTGGCGTGCAGGTCCCAGCTCCCGATGTCGGAAGGCTGCGCGCCCGCCATCCCGAGGGCCTCGCGGATGGAGGCCAGCGGCCCCTCGCGGGAGGGCGTGATGATGTGGTCGGCGTCCGCGGAGACGCCCACGGCCACGGGCTCCATCCCGAGCGGCTCGAAGCCCTTGGCCCGCATGAACTCCATGTCGCCCACGATCCACACCACCGCACCGCCGGCCACGTGGGTGCCGCGCAGGCCGGTCAGCGGCTTGGAGACCTGGCCGTCGGCGGCGAGGACCCGGCCGTTGTAGAAGGCGCCGACCGAGAGCGGGTGCGGCGGCGGGTCGGTCATCCCCACCACCACCGCCTTGGCGTTGCCGGCCCGGATGGCGTCCATCGCGAGCCGCAGCGCGTAGCCGAAGGAGGAGCAGGCGGCGACCGGGGCGAAGGTCATCCCGGTGATCCGGCCGAGCATGGAGATCTGCGAGGCAGGCGTGTTGTGGATGTTCCACAGGAGGTTGGCGCTCACCTGCGTCCAGGGCGGCTCCGGCGCGTTCCACTGCTTCTGGAGCTTGGCGCTCCGGACGCGCTTCTCCTTGATCACGGCGAGCTTGGCGGATTCGACTTCGCCCTCCACCGAGAGGCTCTCGATGGCGCGCAGCTCCTCGAGATAGGTCTGGAGCTCCGGCGAGCGCGCGGTCCAGTAGCGCCAGAAGGCCTCCTCCGCGAGGTCGCGGTCCTCCTCGGGAACGGTGGAAGGCTCCGGAGGAACGGTCGGATCCGCCTCGCGCTCCTCCTTGGGCTTTTGCAGCCATGCGCGCAGCGCGGAGTTGCGCTCCGGATGCGCCCAGAAACGATCCCAGCGGCGCTGGGCGCGGTAAAGCTGGAGGCTGATGTCGTAGATGGTGGGCAGATCGCCCAGACCCGTGCCCACGTAGACGTGCGCCTGCTGCCCCAGATCGGAGAGGACCTGCTCGATGCCCGGGTTCTGCGAGAGCGCCTGGATGAAGGCGCCGATCGCGTAGAGAGTGGGCTGGCCCATTTTCTTCTCGAGCTGGGGGAAGCGGTTGGGGGGGAAGCGTTCGTCGATCCAGCCCTTGTAGGCGGCGAAGTCGAAGTCCGGCTGGCCCACGAGGAAGTTGTTGGGGCCGAAGCCCTCGAAGGGTGACAGCCAGCTCTCGGAGGATTCGAGATTGCGCTCGAACGCCTCGATGTTGGGCGAGCGGGGCGCGACGATGCCCCAACCGAAGATTCCAATCCTGCGCACGGTTCTCTCCTCGAGGCCTGCCCGGCGCGGCCCTCTGCGTAGGGAACCGACGCCAAGGCCCGCGCCTTCGCGCGAAGCGGCCTCCCTCCTGACTGCGCCTGTGCGGCTCATCTACCAGAGCGGGCCGCTCTCGCAAACCGTTCCGTGGCGGCCGCGGGTCGGCAGCACGGATGGGGTGCACCGAGTGGGTGGCCTGCGGCGGCGCGCGCGGTTAGGCTCGCCCCGTGCTTCCGGTCACCGTCCTCACAGGATTCCTCGGCGCGGGCAAGACGACCCTCCTCGCGCGGCTCCTCGCCCAGCCGCACGGGCTGCGCATCGGCCTGATCGTCAACGAGCTGGGCCAGGCCGGGATCGACGAGGGGCCGCCCACCTCCTTCGTGGAGCTGACGGAGGGCTGCGTCTGCTGCGTGCGCAACCCGGATCTCTTCGCTGCGCTGGAGCAGATGCACGCGCGCGGGGACGTGGATCGCGTGATCCTCGAGACGACCGGGCTCGCCGACCCGCTCACGCTCACCTGGTCGCTCGCCCGCCCCGAGCTCGCGGGCAAGGCGCACTTGGACGCGGTGGTCACCGTGGTCGACGCGCTCCACCACGCGCAGGCGCCGCGCGAAGAATGGGAGGCGCAGGTGCGCTGCGCCGACGTGGTGGTCTTGTCCAAGTCCGACCTGGCCACGCCTTCCCAGATCGAGGGAGCCCGGGCCGCGGTGCGGGCGATCCGTCCCTCGGCGCGCATCGTGCGCGGCGACGAGGAACTTCCCGCCGCCATCTTCCTCGATCCCCTGGCGGACGGACCGCACTCCCTCACGCTTCCGCAGCGGGAGCACGCCCTCCACTCGGACTTTCGCACCGTTTCGCTGGCGACGCGGGCGCGGTACCGCCTCGACGACCTGGAGGACTGGCTCGAGGATCTCCCCGCGTCGATTTTCCGCGCCAAGGGCATCGTCCAGGGAGAGGATGGTGGCTGGACGCGGTTTCACGTGGTGGGCGGACGGCTGCAGGTGGATGCGCGCGCCGCGCCGCCGGCGCACGGCGAGAGCCGCTTCGCCTTCTTCGGGCGCGGCATCACCCGCGAAGCGATCGCCGCGCGGCTTTCGGGGTTCGAAGCGTGAAGCGTTCGGAACACACCGCGGTGGTGGTGATGAACCTGGGCGGGCCCGATTCGCTCGATGCCGTCCAGCCCTTCCTCCACAACCTCTTCTCCGATCCCGACCTGATCCAGCTTCCCCTCGGCTTTCTCTGGCAGGACCGGTTCGCCAAGTGGGTCGCGGCGCGCCGCGCCCCCGAAAGCCGCGCGAACTACGCCAAGATCGGCGGCCGCTCGCCCATTCTCGACCGCACCCGCGAGCAGGCGGCGGCCCTCGAAGGAGCGCTCGGCCCCGGCTTTTCGGTGCACGTGGCCATGCGCTACTGGCCCCCCTTCGCCGCGCAGGCGGTCGAGGAGGCGCTCGCGGCCGGTGCGCGGCGCATCGTGGCCCTGCCGCTCTACCCGCACCGCTCGCGCACGACCTCCGTTTCGTCCGTGAAGGCGCTGCGCCGCGCCGTGGCCCGCCGCGCGCCGTGGATGCCGGTGCACGAGGTGTGCAGCTTCCCCGAAGCGGAGGGTTTCGTTCGCGCGTGGGTGGATGCGATCCGCTCGACGCTCGAGACCCTTCCCGACGAGCGGCGCGAGCGCGCCCACGTCCTCTTTTCGGCGCACGGCCTGCCGCAGTCGCTCGTCGATCGCGGCGATCCCTATCTCGCCCACGTCCAGGCCACCGTGCGCGCGGTGATGGAGCGCCTCGGACCCAACCCGCACGGCCTGGCTTTCCAGAGCCGCGCCACCCGGGTCAAGTGGCTCGAGCCCGCCACCGAGCACGCGCTTCAGGCGCTCGGTCGCGCGGGCACCGAGGACGTGGTGGTCGTGCCCATCGCCTTCGTCACCGAGCACGTGGAGACGCTCTTCGAACTCGACATGCTGCTGCGCGACGCCGCGCTGGCGGCGGGCGTGCGAAACTACCACCGCGTGCCGGTGCCCTACCTGCACCCCGCCTTCGTCGACGCCCTCGCCGAGCTCGTGCGCGGCGCCCTCGCGCCGGGCGGGCTCCCTCCCTGCCCGCCGCCCTGCAACAACCCGATCTGCGTGGCGAAGCGCACCGCTTGACACGCGACGGCCCGCCGGGGATGCCACGGCGGGCCGTCGTTTCGAGGGAGCGCCGCCGCGATCAGCTTTGGCGCATCCGCAGCGCCTGGCGCAGGCGCTGCTCGGCGAAGTCCCAGTTGATCACCTCGAAGAAGCGGTCGACGTAGGTGCCGCGGTCGTTCTTGTAGCGCAGGTAGTAGGCGTGCTCCCAGACGTCGCAGACGAGGAGGGGGTACGAGCCCTGAAAGCCCATGTTCTGGTGGTCCTCCACGGCCAGGATGAGGAGGCGGTTGCCCAGCGGCTCGTAGGCGAGCACGCCCCAGGCACTCGCCTCGGCGGCCTTGCTCGCCGCGGCGAACTGCTTGCGGAAAGCGTCCACGCTCCCGAAGCTCGCGTTCAGCGCCTGGGTGAGCGCCGGCGAGGGATTGCCGCCGCCGTTCGGGCTCATGGAGTTCCAGTAGAGCGTGTGCAGGACGTGGCCGCTGCCGTGGAAGGCGAGCTCGCGCTCGAGCGCCTTGATCTGCGCGAAGTCTCCCTTCTGGCGGGCCTCCTCCAGGCCGGCGAGGGCGTTGTTCAGGCCCTTCACGTAGCCGGCATGGTGCTTGTCGTGGTGGAGCTCGAGGATCTCCGCGCTGAGGTAGCCGTCGAGCGCGTTCTTCGGATAGGGGAGAGGCGGCAGCGTGTAGGGTTCCGGCGCGATCGCCAGCTCGCCTTCGGCGGTGCCCTTCTCCTTCTTGCCGGAGCTCTGTGCCAGGGCGACGCCGGAGGCGCCGAGGACGGGTGCGGCCAGGGCGGCGCCGCCCAGCAGGCCGAGCATCTCGCGTCGATCGAGGGAACCGCTCTTCTTCTGCGACATCGCTCTCTCCTCCTTCGGGGTGGAGGTCGAGTCTAACGCGGCGCCCGATGGGGCGCAGCCCTTCAGCGGCGCTGGCTGCGCAGCGTCCAGCCGATCATCTGGTAGAGCAGGCGGGCGCCGACGTTGCCGTCCCACTCGTCGCCGTCGGGGCCGGGCGCGATCTCGCAGAGATCGAGGCCGACGATGGTCCGCCCGCTTTCCACCACGCCGGCGATCAGCGCGCAGGCCTGGTGGAAGTCGAGCCCGCCGGGAACCGGCGTGCCGGTGTGGGGGCAGAGGCTGGGGTCGAGCCCGTCGATGTCGAAGGAGAGGTAGACGCGCTCCGGCAGGTCCTCGACGATGCGCTTCACCTGCTCCTTCCAGGTCGTGCCGCCGAAGCGCTCGTTCGCCAGGTGACGATCGAAGTGGGTGACGATGCGGCCGGCGTTTCTCCGGATGTAGTCGTACTCGCCCTTGCCGAAGTCGCGGATGCCCACTTGCACCAGCTTCGCCACGCCGGGGATGCGCTCCATCACGTTGTAGAAGATCGAGGCGTGGCTGTAGGTGAAGCCCTCGAACGCCTGCCGCAGGTCGGCATGCGCGTCGAGGTGGAGGACGCCCATTCCGGGGAAGCGCTCGGCGTAGGCCCGGATGGCGCCGAAGGGCACGGCGTGATCGCCGCCGAGCACGCAGGGGATCTTCCCGCGATCGAGCCAGCTCTTGGTCTGGGCGTAGACCCAGTCGTTGAGCGACGCGCCGATCGCGTTGACGCGCTCGATGCGCCGCGCGCGCTCGGCGTCGTCGACGCCCTCCTCGTCCAGCGAGCGGGCGAGGGCAACGGCCTCGCGGTTCCACGCCTCCACCTCGGCGGGCGATTCGAGCATGGCGATTCCCTCGAGGTAGAAGTCGCCGAGGTCGAGGTCGAAGAGGTCCACCTGGTGCGAGGCGGCGAGCACCGCTTCCGGGCCGCGGGCGGCGCCGGCGCCATAGGAGGTCGTGGCCTCGAAGGGAACGGGGAGGACGACGACCTTCGCCTCGTCGGGCGTGAATGGGAGACCGTAGATTCCGGAGCCCGCCTCCGCGGGCGCGTCAGGATCGAAGTGCGGCATGGTCGGCACCTATAGGTGCCCCGTCGACGAGCGTCAATTCGAGGTGGCGGGCCGCAGCAGGTGGCCCGCCTGCCAGACGGCGACCACGCGGCGCAGCGCGCCCACGTCCTCGAGCGGATTGCCGTCGACCATGACGAGGTCCGCGTAGCCGCCGCTCGCGATCACGCCGAATTTCGCCGCGGGATCGAGCAGCCGCACGGGAAGGCGGTTGGCCGCCTGGATCGCATCCGCCGGCCGCATCCCCGCCGCGACCAGCGCCTCGATCTCGTCCACGACGCTGCGCCCCGACCGGCCCGTGCCGACGAGCAGGGGAATCCCGCCGCGGCGGAGGGCGCCGAGGTTCGCGCCGAGGGTGTGCGCGCATTGCGACGCCCCCTCCATGCACAGGCCCTGGGCGGTGACCACCGGAACGCCCGCGATCGCCAGGGCGTGGACGTCCTCGCCGTCGAGCGGATCGGTCCACGGCGGCGCGAGGAGGAGGGCGACGCCCGCCTCGGCCGCCGCGACGGCCCCCGCGGCATCGGGCGCGATGGCGAAGACGGGCTTCTTGTAGGCATCCGCCTCCAGCACCAGCGCGCGCGCCACCTCCGGCGAGACGTCCGGCGTCCAGTCGAGTCGCACGAAGTCGGAGCGGTGGCGCTCGAGATCGGTCCGCGCGGCCCGGGCCGCCGCGCGGGGCCCATCCACCTGCTGCACCTCGTGTAGGCGGTAGGGCGCGTCGAGCGGGGCCATGCCCTGGATGGGCCGCGTGGAGCGGAAGAGGCGCGGTCCCGGGAAAGCGCCGGAGGCGATCGCGCGCTGCAGCGCCTCCACGTTTTGCTCGTGTCCCACGACCACCGCGGTGGTCACGCCCTCCGCGAGCATCCGCTCGAGTTCGAGCCGCGGATCCCCTTCGCCGAAAAGGACGTGCATGTCCACGAAGCCGGGCAGGAGGACCTTTCCCTTCCCCGAGACCATCTGGACGCGGCCTTCGAGTTCGTGCTGGCCGGTGGGCACCATGCCGCGGATGCGCCCGCCCACGAGGAGGACGTCCACGTTGCGCACGAGGAAGTCGTCGAAGCCCGTGAAGACGTCGACCTCGGTGATGAGCGTGGGCGGCGCTTCGCGCGAGAGATCCGGCGCCTCCACGTGGACGGGTCGATAGCTCTGGCAGGCGGCGAGAAGGAGAAGGACGAGGACGAACGGCATCCGCGCGATCATAGTCGCGCCGGCCGCGAGACCGAGAGTCCGAAGCTTCCGTCGGCGGGCGTGTACCATGCTTCCATCTCCAGCCCGGCCTCTTGGAGCAACGACTCCACGGTGCGGGGCGTGAACTTGCGGCTGATCTCGGTCCGGATCGTCTC
>DATGOH010000155.1:0-4643 GCA_035306165.1 Ferdinandcohnia sp. | reverse complement strand
GGCGTCCCCGGCTCGAGGCCCTGGGCCTGGACGTGGGTGGAATTGCCGTCCGTGGCGAGCGTCCGCACCGGCACCGGCCGCGGGCCCTCGGGTCCCTCCACCCAGACCGCGGGCCCGCGCGGTGCCTGCGGGACGCTCGGCGGCGCCGACGGTCGCGACGGGATCCCCGGCACGAAAAACCGCGGTCCCGCGCCCGCCATCGGAGGGCGAAACCGCAGTGCCGCGTTCGGAACGAGGAGGACGTCCTTGCGCTCGTCCACGACGATGGTGACGGTGGCGGTCATCCCCGGCCGCAACCGCCCTTCGGGATTCTCGACCGCGAGCACCGTTTCGTAGGCGACCACCGTCTGCTGCTCGATCGGCTCGTTGCGCACCGCTTCGACCACGGCCTCGAAGGTGATCTCCGGCCAGGCGTCCACCGTGAAGCGGGCACGCTGGCCCGGCTCCACCTTGCCGACGTCGCTCTCGTCCACCTGGGCGTGCACCCGCATCCGCGTCAGATCCGCGGTCACCTTGAAGAGGACGGGCGTTTGGAAGCCCGCCGTCACCGTCTGCCCGGGTTCGACGAGCCGGGAGAGGACCATGCCGTCGATCGGCGAGCGGATCTCGGTGCGGTCCAGGCGCGTGCGCGCGGCGGCCACGTTCGCGCGCTCGAGCCGGAGCTGCGCCTTCGCGCTCGCCACCTGCGCCCGGGCGCGTGCGGCCGCCGCCCGGATGGCGTCCAGATCCTGCTGGGCGATGAGCCCCTCGCGCCCCTGCGCCTCGGCGCGGACGAGGTTCGCCTCGGCCTCCTCGAGGTTCGCCTCGGCCTGCTTCGCCGCCGCCTCGGCCACGTGCAGGCGGGCGACGGCCTCCTCCAGCGTCGCCTCGAAGGGCTCGGGATCGATGCGGGCGAGGAGGTCGCCGGCACGCACCTGGGCGTTGTGATCGACGAGCACCTCGATCACGCGCCCCGAGACCTCTGCGCCCACCTCCACCGTGTTGACGCCCTGCACCTTGCCGGTGGCGGTGATGGTCACCTCGAGATCGCCCTGGCGCGCCGGTTGCGTCTCGAAGCGGAGGCGGGGCTCGCGCGACCGTCCGGAGGCGAGCGCCGCCATCGCACCGGCGGCCAGGATCACCCCCGCGGCGATCCACCACCTGCGGCGCCTACGCGCGAGGTGCTTGCCCTTCTCGAGAAGTCGCTCCAGTTCGCTGTCGGGGGTGGGGACCGCCATCGCTTCCCTCGTCTCGCTCGAAACCCGTGCCTGCGCGCGTTTGCAAGGCACGCGCCGGCCCATTCCTACAACAGGCCAAGAACCGAGAACACGGCCACGGGGCGCCCTCTTCCCTGCTCGGGCCCGCGAATGGGCGGGAGGCGCGGCGATTTGGGCGCGCACACTGCCGCACGGGCGCCCGCCCGCCTTGCCTCCTTCCGCGCACGCGGGCAACCTTGCCCGTCGCCATGCGCATCGCTCTCCCCGCGGTCCTCCTCCCCTTCCTCTTCGCCTGCAGCGCGGCCCAACGTCCCGCGACCCCGGACGAGCCCTCGACGTTGGCGGCGATGCTTCGCGCCCACCTCGGCCTGGTCGAGACGCCGCTCCGTCCGGCGCTCCGCCTCACCCACCGCGTGCTGCGCGAAGGCCACCCCCGCGTGGCGATGAACTGGATGGTGGTGTCCACGCCGAGCGGCGAGACCTTCGTCCACGAGGGCGGAACGGGCGGCTTCTCCTCTTTCATGGGCTTGGTGCCCGCAGCGGGCCGCGCCGCGATCGTCCTTTCCGACACCGCGCTCCTCGCGCGCGGCGGTCTGGGCGCCATCGGCATGCGCCTGCTCGAGCCCGCCCCCTGACTCACTTCGCCACGCCGAGCCCGAGCGCCGCGCGCTTCTCGGTCGCGTGCGCACGCGCCTCCACCCACCCCTGCACGGCGAGCGATCCGATCACGACCACGTGCGCCAAATAGAAGCGCTCGAGCGGGAGGGGAAAGAGGAAGAAGAAGGCGCACCACGCGACGAGGACCGCCGCGGCGAAGGCCCGGCTGCGCGCGGAGACGCCGCGACGGAGGAAGAGGAAGACTCCGGCCCCTACGGCGACGCAGAAGAGGATGCGCGTGGGAAGCCCCGAGCCGAGGAAGAGGATCGCGGTTCCGACCACCTTCAAGTAGGCGCGGACGCTGGGCTCCTCCGCCCCGGGATGGACCGCGTGCTCGAGGAAGGTGTGGGCGAAGACCGTCCTCCAGCCGTGCGCGTCCGCGAGGTGGAGCAGCCCCACGCCCACGGCCGCGAGCCCCAGGGCGATGCCGACGGGGAGAAGTAGCTCGCGCCGCTCGACGCGCTCGCCGCGCCACCACGCCAGGGCCGCGAGCGAGAACGGCGCGGCGAGAAAGAGGCAGGCGAAGACGATCGCATCGGGTCGGCAGAGGACCGCCAGCAAGAAGAAGAGCGCGGCGGCCGCGCGATCGCGACGCACCACCTCGTGGTAGGCCCCCCATGCGAGCAGCGCCGCGACGAGGAGGTCGGGGGTGGTCAGCGCGATCGCCTGCACTGCGCCCGGATGGAGGAGAAGAGGGAGGGCGAACAGGCGGCGCCATCCCGCCTCCTCCGGGTGCGCGCGCGCCCACACCTGCCCCGCCCAGGCCCACGCCGCTCCCGCGAGCAATAGGTACGCGATCGCGCCCACGATCACGCTCACGCGGTACGGATTCAGCCCCGTGAGGCGATGCCCGCCGGAGAGCAGCCCCACGTAGCCGTAGCGCATCCGGTAGAAACGGAGGTTCTCCGCGAAGGCGTCGGGAAGGACGGCCATCGCCACCCGGTAGGGAGAGGAGGCGGTGAGTTCCTCGTAGCGCGCGTCCGGCGCGATGGCCATGAGGTGGCGATAGCTCTGGCGATGTGCCTCGCGCGGGTCCGTCTCGCGTTCGAGCGAGAGCGCCACGTAGGCGATCCCGTCCCAGTTGAGCTCGGGCGCGCGCCCGAACCAGCCGACCGCCGCCAGGACGATCCCCCAGTAGGCCAGCGCGGGCGCGATCCGGTTCCGCACAGGGTGAAGCTAGGCCGCGCGGCCGCGGCGCCCATCCCCCGGCCTGTCCGGTATTGAATGAACCTCCTTTGCCAACTAGACTGCCGCGCTTCGGATGGGGAGGAGATGCCTCTCAGCGACGGCATGTCGAGGCCCCGACCAGGGTTGGCGATGCGAGCGGACGCCGAGCAACGTTGGGAACCCCCTTCCCGGGACGGGGAGGGGATGGTCGAGATCGACCTGCGCGAACAGCTTGCGCTGCTTCGGAAGCGGGTCTGGTGGATCGTCGGCGCCGTCGGTGTGACGCTCGCTCTGGCCGTCGTCTATCTCGTCGTCACGCCGCCGATCTATGCCGCGTCGGCGTCGATCATCATCGAGCCGCACGCGCCGCGCGTCCTCGGCGAGGAATCGCAAGTCGTCGACTTCGCCGGCGCCGACTACTGGTCGAACAAGGAATTCCTGGAAACGCAATACAAGGTCATCTCCAGCCGCGAGGTCCTGCAGCGCGTGGTGGCGAAGATGGGCCTCGAGCGCGACGCGGACTTCCTCGGCCTGGCCGACGTCCGCGATCCCGAGCGGCAGGCGGAGCTCGTGGCCAAGTCCGACCCCGTGTTGCTCCTGCAAAAGCGCATGCGGGTCGAGCCGGTGAAGAACTCCCAGCTCACCCGGATCGTGGTGGAGGATTGGGACGCCGAGCGCGCCGCCGAGCTCGCCAACACCATCGTGGAGGCCTACATCGAGAGCAATCTCGATCGCCGCCAGGAGGGGACGAGGGCGGCGAGCCAGTGGCTGGCGGACCAGATGCTCGACCTGAAAGTGAAGCTCGAGCAGTCCGAACTCGCCCTCTACAACTTCCGCCGCGAGAACGACATCCTCTCCACCTCCATCGAGGATCGGCAGAGCATCGTTTCCGAGCGGCTCCACGCCCTCAGCAATTCGCTCACCACCCTGATGGCCAAGAGGGTGGAGCTCGAAGCGGCGCTCGCCGAGGCGGATCGGCTTCGCAAGGCCCATCCCGACGACGAGTACTGGGCGCTCAAGCTCCGCCGGGTGGCCGAGCGGCCGATGATCGCCGAGCTGCGCAAGAAGCTCTCCGCCCTCGAGGACGATCTGGCCGGGCTCGCGGAGAAGTACCTGGAGAAGCATCCGGAGCGCGTCGCCCTCGAGGAGAGGATGGCAACGGTCCGGCGGCAGATGCGCCAGGAGATCGACAACGTCCTCGAGAGCCTTCGCTCGGAGCACCGCGAGGTCGTGGCCGCCGAGCGGCAGCTCCAGGAGATGATCGCGGGCCTGAAGCAGGAGGCCTTCGAGCTCAACAAGAGGGAGATCGACCAGCGGCGGTTGCAGCGCGAGCAAGAGAACAACGAGCGGCTCTACAACCTCGTCCTCGCCCGCCTCAAGGACGCGGACCTCGCCGTGATGCTGCGCGCGAACAACGTCCGGCTCCTCGATGCCGCCGTTCCGCCGCTCGTCCCCGTCAAGCCGCGCATCCCCCTGGTCCTCGCGCTCGCGCTCATGCTCGGCCTCTTCGGCGGCGTGGGCCTGGTCTACCTCGTCGAGCTGCTCGACAACACCGTGAAGGACGAGGAGGAGCTGGAGCGCCTCCTGCAAGCTCCCGTGCTCGGCCTGCTTCCCTCCTTCCCC
>DATGOH010000154.1:0-7789 GCA_035306165.1 Ferdinandcohnia sp. | reverse complement strand
TCGGCAGGCGGAAGCCAGGAAAGACCTCGCCCCGCCGCACCAGGTCGAAGCGCATCTCCAACGGCCCGGCCTCCACGGTGGTGGCGCGGTAGTCCGACTGGGCGGAGAAGCCGTAGGTGATGGCGCGCCGCTCCACGCGCGGCAAGAGCGCCTGCACCACGGGATGGTCGAGGCAGAGGACGGAGATCCCGTAGAAGGGCACGCGGTTGGCGAACTCGAGGAAGGCGTCCTGCAGCGCCTCGAAGTCCCCGTAGTGCTCGAGGTGCTCGGGGTCGATGTTGGTGATCACCGCGATCGCGGGCGAGAAGCGGAGGAAGGATCCGTCCGACTCGTCCGCCTCGACCACCATGTATTCGCCCTTGCCCAGCTTGGCGTTGGAGCCGAAGGCGTTGATCTTGCCGCCGACCACCGCGGTGGGATCGAAGCCGCCGGCGGCGAGGAGGTGGGCGACGAGCGAGGTGGTGGTGGTCTTTCCGTGCGAGCCGGCGACGGCGATGCCGTACTTGAGGCGCATCAGCTCGGCGAGCATCTCGGCCCGCGGGATCACGGGAATGCCGTGCGCCCGCGCGGCGCGGAGCTCGGGATTGTCGTCGCGCACGGCAGAGGAATAGACGACCACGTCGGCGCCGCCGACGTTCTCCTCCGCGTGGCCGAGGAAGATGCGGGCGCCGAACGACTGGAGCCTTCGCGTCGCCTCGTTGTCGCGCAGGTCGGAGCCGGTCACCGGATAGCCGAGGTTGGAGAGCACCTCGGCGATGCCGCTCATGCCGATGCCGCCGATGCCGACGAAGTGGATGGTGGGCCGTCTTCCGCGAAACATCGTCAACTCGCCTTCCGCTTCTTCGCCCTCGCGATGAGATCCACGCAGAAGTCCGCGATCTCCTTGGCCGCCTCGGGGCGTCCGAGCAGGCCGGCGGCGCGCTCCATCCGCGCGCGCGCCGCGGGGTCGTCGCGGAGCGCGCGGATCGCCTCGGCCAGCTTCGCCGGGGAGAGCTCCTGCTGCAAAATCATCACCGCGGCGCCGCGCTCCGCGAGCGCGCGGGCGTTGAGGGTCTGGTGATCGTTGGCGGCGTGGGGATAAGGGACGAGGATCGCCGCCTTCTTGCAGACCGTGAGCTCGGCCACGCTGGTGGCACCCGCGCGGCAGACCACCAGATCGCTCCAGGCGTAGGCGCGGGACATGTCGTCGATGAAGGGCACCACCTCCGCCCGGATCCCCGCCTCCTCGTAGGCGCGGCGGACGGTCGCCTCGTCCGCCTGACCGGTCTGGTGGAGGATCTCGAGAGCGACGCCGTCCCCGGCGAGGAGCGAGAAGGCGCCCACGGCGGCCTCGTTGATCGCCCGCGCCCCCTGCGAGCCGCCGAAGACGAGGACGCGGAAGACGTCGCGCTCGGCCTCGGTGCGCGCCTGCGGGCGGAGAAAGTTCTCGAAGAGCGCCTTGCGGATCGGATTGCCCACGTTGAAAGTCTTGCGCGCGGGGAAGTGCGCGCTCGCCTCGTCGAAGGCGACGAAGATGGCGCGGACGATGGATCCGAGCAGTCGGTTGGTCAGACCGGGATAGGCGTTCTGCTCCTGGATGGCGGTGGGGATGCCGAGGAGGAAGGCGGCGAAGACCACCGGGAAGCTGGCGTAGCCCCCCACCCCCACCACGATGTCGGGCCGAATGCGGCGGAGGATGCGGATCGATTGGAGGATGGCGCGCGGGACGCGAACGAGGCCCGCGAGGAGATCGCCGAGGCCTTTGCCCTTGAGGCCGCTGGCGTCGACGAACTCGAGGGGGTAGCCCGCCTGCGGCACCACCCGCGCCTCGAGCCCACGCCGCGTCCCCACGAAGAACACCTCGTTGTCGGGGTGCCGGGTCACCACCTCCTCGGCCAGCGCGATGCCGGGAAAGAGGTGGCCTCCGGTACCGCCGCCTGCGATCACCATGCGCATCAGCGAACCGACCTCTGCGGGCGCAAGAATCCGCCGATCCCACCCGATATCGACAGGAGCATGCCCGCCGCCCAGAGTGATACCACGAGGGAGGTTCGTCCGTAGGAGACGAATGGAAGGGCGAGGCCCTTGGTGGGCAGAAGGCCGAGGACCACGAGCATGTTGAGCACGGCCTGCAGCCCGACGAGCGCCGTGCAGCCGAGCGCGAGGTAGGCCCCGAAGGCGTCGCCGGCGTGAATCGCCGCACGGATCCCCCGCCAGACGAAGACGCCGAAGAGCAGCGTGACCAGGGCGATGCCGATCAGGCCGAGCTCTTCCCCGATCACCGAGAAGATGAAGTCGGTGTGCGCCTCGGGCAGGTAGTACAGCTTCTTCTTCCCCGCCCCGAGCCCCTGGCCGAGGATCCCGCCCGAACCGACGCCGAGCAGCGACTCCGCCACCTGGTAGCCGATGTCCTGGCGGTGCTTCCAGGGATCGAGGAAGGCGAGGAAGCGCCGGAGCCGGTACTCCTCCGCGGCGATGAGGTGCACGAGCAACGGGATCGAGAGGAGGACGCTGGCCACCAGCCAGGAGATCTTCGCGCCCGCGCAAAAGAGCATGACGAAGAGGAGCGCGCCGAGGAGGACCGCGGAGCCGAAGTCCGGCTGCCCGAGCAAGAGCAGGGCGAAGAGGCCGACCACCAGGGTGTGGGGCACGAAGCCGATGGAGAAGTCGCGCACCTTCTCCCGCTTGCGCGCGAGCGAGCGCGCCAGGTAGACCACGATGGCGAGCTTGGCCAGCTCCGCCGGCTGGAAGCCCACCCCCGCCACCCGGATCCACCGCCGCGCCCCGCCGGCGACCTGCCCGATGCCGGGGACGAGGACGAGGATCATGAAGAGGAGCGAGAGCAGGAGGAGCGGATAGGCCCAGCCCTCGAGACGGCGGTAGCCCAGGCGCATGGAAAGAACCATCGCGGCCACGCCGAGGGCGGCGGCGAGGAGCTGCCCCTTGACGTAGACGAAGGCATCGCCCGCGCGCTCCGCCGCGCTCACGGCGGAGGCGGAGTAGATCATCACCATCCCGAGGGTGGTCAGGCCGAGCACCGACCAGAGCAGGAGCCGGTCGTAGGTGGGAGGGGTGAGGGTCCGCGCCCTCGGCTCGGTCTCGGCCGTCATGCGCCCTCCGCCACCGCGCGCGCGAAGGCCTCCCCCCGCGCTTCGAAGTCGCGGAACTGATCGAAGGAAGCGCATGCCGGAGAGAAGAGGACCGTCTCGCCCGGTCGCGCCTCCCGCCGCGCCCGCGCGACCGCCTCCTCGAGCACACCGCAGGAGACGGTGGGGACGAGGTCGCCGAGCTCCGCCTCGATCCGCGGGGCGTCCTCGCCGATGGTGAGCAGGAGCCGAACGCGCCCGGGGAGGAGGGCGCGCAAGGGCGCGTAGGAGGCGCCCTTCCCCTTCCCGCCCGCGATCCAGATCATCGGCCCGGGAAAGGCGGCCAGCGCGACCTGCGCCGAGTCGACGTTGGTGGCCTTCGAATCGTTGATCCACTCCACGCCGCCGAACAGGCCCACCGACTGGAGCCGATGCGGCAGGCCGGGGAAGGAGGCGAGCCCCGTGCGCACCGCCTCGGGCGGCGCACCGAAGAGGCGGGCCGCGAGCGCGGCGGCCATGGCGTTTTGCCGATTGTGCGCACCCCGCAGCGCCGACGAGAGCACCTCGTACCGCTCCTCCTCGCCTGCGCCGAGCCGCAGCCGCAGGACGGTGCCGTCGTCGAAGGCGCCCTGGTCCTGGGGCGTGCGGCGGGAAAACCGGAACACGCGCGCCCGGCCCTGGTGGTGGCGGAGCACCGCGGGGTCGTCGGCGTTGAGGACGGCGAAGTCCTCCGCGGTCTGGTTGCGGAAGATCGCCGCCTTGGCCGCGTAGTAGGCCTCGACGTCCGGGTAGCGGTCGAGGTGATCGGGGGCGAGGTTGGTGAGCACGGCGACGCGCGCACGGAATGTCTGGATGCCCTCGAGTTGGTAGCTCGAGAGTTCCACCACGGAGACGTCGCGTCGCCCACCCTCGAGCACGCGCGCGGACAGAGGCTTTCCGAGGTTGCCGCCGGCGAAGACCGAGAGGCCCGCCGTCTCGAGGAGGTGGGCGACGAGCGCGGCGGTGGTGCTCTTGCCGTTGGTGCCCGTGATGCCGACGAGGGGCTCGGCGCAGAAGCGCGCGGCCCACTCGACTTCGGCCACGACCTCGGAGTCGAGCGCCGCGGCGCGGCGGACGAGCGGCCCCTGCCACGGGACACCGGGCGAGACGACGTAGAGGCGAGCCGGAGGGAGGAGTTCCGGATCGTCGCTCCCCAGGGCGAAGCGCACGCCGTCCGGCAAAAGCCCGCGCACGGCGTCTTGGAGGGCGTCGGCGCGGCGGCGGTCGACGGCCGTCACCGTCCACCCCTCCCGCACGAGGAGGCGGGCGGCGGCGACGCCGGATCGCGCGAGACCCAGGACGACCGCTTCCTTCTCCATCAGCGCACCTTCAGGCTGACGAGGGTGATGAGGGCGAGGAGGATCGAGACGATCCAGAAGCGCACGATGATCTTCGGCTCCGGCCACCCCTTGAGCTCGAAGTGGTGGTGGATGGGCGCCATGCGGAAGATGCGCTTGCCCGTGAGCTTGAAGGAGGCGACCTGGAGCATCACCGAAACGATCTCCACCAGGAAGACGCCGTGGAGGATGGCGCTCGCCAGCTCGTTCTTGGTGATCACCGCGAGCGTGCCGAGCGCACCACCCAGGGCGAGCGCGCCGATGTCGCCCATGAACACGCTCGCCGGGTAGCTGTTGAACCAGAGGAAGGCGATGCCCGCGCCCACCGTCGCCGCGCAGAAGACGGAAAGCTCCGCCGCGCCCTCGATGTGCGGGATGTAGAGGTAATCCGCCAGGTTGAATCCGGCGATCACCGTGCCGGCCACGTAGGCGAGGACGAGGAAGGTGATGGCGCTGACGATGGTCGGGCCGATGGCGAGGCCGTCGAGTCCGTCGGTGATGTTCACGGCATTCGCGGTGCCGACCACCACCACCCAGGCGAACGGAAGGTAGAGCCAGCCGATGTCGGGATGGAAGGCGGTGGTGGCCACGAAGGGAATGCCCAGCCGCGTGTCGATGAGGAGCGCGCCCTGCTTCCAGTCCACGCCGAAGGCCAGGACCGCGGCGAAGAAGACCACCGTCAGCCCGACCATCTTCCACCGCCCCGGCAGCCCCTTCGAGTTGCGCCGAGAGATCTTGAGGAAGTCGTCGAGGTAGCCGACCAGCCCGAAGCCGAGGGTGACGATGAGCACCATCCACACCCATCGGTTCTTCAGGTCGGCGAAGAGCAGCGTGGAGATCGCCAGGGAAAAGAGGATGAGACCGCCGCCCATGGTGGGCGTTCCGCTCTTGCCCAAGTGGCGCTCGGGAACGTCCTCGCGCACGTTGGAGGCGCCGTGCTGCCGGGTCCTCAGCTCCCGGATGAACCACGGGCCGAGGAGCATGCCGATGACCAGGGCGAAGATCCCGGCGGCCAGGATGCGGAAGGAGGGATAGCGGAAGACGTTGAACAGCGGCAGATCACCCGCCAGGGGATAGAGGAGATGGTAGAGCATCAGGCGCCCTCCACCAGCGGATCGGCGATCCTCTCGAGGCGCATGCCCCGGCTCGCCTTGCACAGCACCAGATCCCCCTCGCCGAGGCGCGCGCGCAGCCAGCGCAGGGCTTCGTCCGGGTCCTCGGTCTCCAACACGGCCTCGGCCGGTACACCGCCGTCGCGCGCCGCGCGCGCGATGGTGCGCGCCCGGGATCCGAAGGCCACCAGATGCGCCACGCCCACCGCCGCGGCCGCGCGCCCCACCTCCTCGTGTCCGGCGATCTCGTGGGCGCCGAGTTCGAGGAGATCCCCGAGCACGGCCACCACGCGCCTTGCACCCTGCAACTCGTGCGCGGTCCGAAGCGCCGCCACCGTCGAGGCGGGGTTGGCGTTGTAGACGTCGTCCAGGACGACGAAACCGCCCGGCGCCGGACGGAGCTGGAGCCGTCGAGGTGCGCCGCGCGCTGTCTCGATGCCCCGAACGACCGCGTCCTCGTCCGCGCCGAGCGCCAGGCCGAGCGCCATCGCCGCGCAGGCGTTGTGCGCGTTGTGGCGGCCGACGAGGCGCAGGCGCACGGGTCGCGGCGCGCCGCCGAAGAATCGCACCTCGAAGAGGAGACCGTCGCGATCGTGGGAGACGATGCGGTGCAGCGCGACCTCCGCACCCTCGCCACCGAAGCGGATCTGCCGCCGTCCGGCGCGCTCCGCCTCGGCCACCATGTGCGGATCGTCGGCGTTGACCACGGCCACCGCATCCTCGTCGAGCCCCGCGTAGAGCTCGCCCTTGGCGCGGGCAACCGCCTCCACCGAGCCCAGGCCCTCCAGGTGCACCGCCTGCGCGCAGGTGACCACGCCGGCGCGGGGCCGGGCGATGGCCGTCAGCCGCGCGATCTCGCCGGGATGGTTCATCCCCATCTCGATGCAGGCCGCGCGATGGCTCTCGTCCAGGCGCAGCAGCGTGAGCGGCAGGCCGACCTCGTTGTTGAAATTGCCCTCGGTCTTGAGCGTCTTGCCGAAGGCGGCCTCGAACACGGAGGCGGCGAGCTCCTTGGTGGTGGTCTTTCCGTTGGAGCCGGTGATGGCGCCGAGCGGGATCGAAAATCGCGCGCGGTGCGCCCGCGCGAGCGCCCCCAGCGCCGCGAGCGGCTCCTCCACCCACACCAAAGGAAGGTCGAGTCCGGCCGGTGGCTCGTAGCCGCGGCGCACGATCGCCAGCGCCGCCCGGCCCGCCGCCGAGGGGAGGAAATCGTGGGCGTCGAAGTGCGCGCCGCGCAGCGCGACGAAGGCGGCGCCGGTCGGGAGCGTCCGCGTGTCGGTGTGCACGCCCTCGCAGCGGAGCTCGGCCGGCCCGCGGGCATACCCGCCGGTGAGGGCGGCGATCTCGCCGAGCGTGAAGGCGGCGCGATTGGGCGGCGGCACGGCGCTCATTCGACGCTTCCTCCGAGCACCCGCCTCGCCTCCTCCCGATCGTCGAAGTGGCGCTTCTCCGTTCCCACGATCTGGTAGTCCTCGTGGCCCTTGCCCGCGATGAGTACGACCTCGCCGGGCACGGCCGTGGTCAGCGCCAGCTTGATCGCCTTGCGCCGGTCGAGCTCGACGGTGACGTCCGGATGGTTCTTGTTGCGCAGGCCGACGAGGATCGCCTCCGCGATCGCCGCCGGATCCTCGGTGCGCGGATTGTCGCTGGTCACCACCACCCGATCCGCCTCCGCCGCCGCCTCGCCCATCGGCGCGCGCTTGCCGCGATCGCGATCGCCTCCGCAGCCGAAGACGACGGTGAGCCGCCGCGGGTTGGCGCGCCGGAGCGCGGCGATGGCCACGCGCAGCGCAGCGTCGGTGTGCGCGTAATCCACGAACGCCGTGACGCCCTTCCCTTCTATCCTCTCCAGACGCCCGGGCGCGCCAGTCGAGGCGGCGAGGCCCCGCTCGATCGCTTCGTTCGGGACGCCGAGGGCGATCGCGAGGCCCGCGGCGCACAGCAGGTTCTCGGCGTTGTGATCGCCGACGAGCGGCGAGCGGATCGCGAGCGTCCCCGCCGGCGTGCGCACCGAAATCTCGATCCCCTCGAGGCCGATCCGCGCGTCCGGTGCGAAGATCTCCGCGTCGGGATCCTTGCGCGAGAAGCGGAGGATGCGCTCGGCCGGGATCCGGTGCCCGCACGGATCGTCCGCGTTCACCACGGCCACGCCCCCCAGCCGCTCGGAGAAGAGCCGCGCCTTGGCCGCAAAATAGGCCTCCATGTCGGGGTGGTAGTCGAGGTGGTCGCGGCTGAG
>DATGOH010000153.1:0-4589 GCA_035306165.1 Ferdinandcohnia sp. | reverse complement strand
GAGCTCGGCGCATGCGTTGGAGGATGATAAACCCCGCGAACGGGGATTCTCTCCCATATTGACGATGCCTTGTCCAGTTGACGTCAGCCGAGGAACACCGATGAGCCCCGATTCGAAAGATGCGAAACTCGACACCACGCTCGATCGCAGTGCCGATGCCATCCGCACGCTCGTGGAGATCATGGCCCGGTTGCGTGGACCAGGTGGCTGCCCGTGGGATCGCGAGCAGACCCTCGACAGCCTCAAGCCCTATCTGATCGAGGAGGCGTACGAGGTGCTCGAAGCGATGGACGCCGGCGACTCGGAGGCGCATCGCGAGGAGCTGGGCGATCTCCTCCTGCAGATCGTCTTTCATGCGGAGATCGCGCGCACCGAGGGGCGATGGGATTTCGCCGACGTCGCGCGCGGGATCGCCGACAAGCTCGTCCACCGACATCCCCACGTCTTCGGAGAGACGAAAGCGTCGAGCGCGGCGGAGGTGGAGCAGAACTGGGCGCGTCTGAAGGCCGCGGAAAAGGCGAAGAAGAAGGGGGCGCCCGCCTCCGCCCTCGACGGCGTGCCGCGCCAGGCGCCCGCGCTGCTGCGCGCGGAGCGGACGGGGGAGAAGGCATCGCGGATCGGCTTCGATTGGCCCGATGCCTCGGGCCCCCGGGCGAAGATCGACGAGGAGCTGCGCGAGCTCGACGAGGCGATCGCGCGCGGCGACGCGGCGGCGATCTTCCACGAGCTGGGCGACCTCCTCTTCTCGGTGGTCAACCTCGCCCGCCACCTCCGCACCCCGCCCGAGGACGCGCTGCGCGCCGCCATCGGCCGGTTCGAGGAGCGGTTCCATCGGATGGAGGACCGATTGCGCGCCCGGGGCCACGCCCCCGGAGAGCGCGTCCCGCTCGAGGAGCTCGACGCCCTTTGGGAGGAAGCGAAGCGGGGATGAGGGACGCGCACGAATTGCCCACAAGGTCTGTGGGTTGTCTGTGGGGATGTGAGACGAAAGCGCCGATTTCGGACCCGCAACCGGCCGGATCCGGCCATGCTGCAAGTTGAAGCATGACGCAAGCCCGTGGAATCACGGAGGAATGCGGCGTTTCCATCCACACCTGGACATCCGACGAGGAGCCACCCGATCAGGGTGCGCACGCGATCCCGCTCGGCGCCCCGGCGTCGAGCCGGAAAGTCCGGGGGAGGCGGCTCGAAAGGGGGCGCCGAGCCTTGACACGCGGCGGTGCCCCCTGCTAGATGGCCGCCCTTCCAAGGAGTGACTGAACCGTGCCCAATACACGTTCTGCCGAGAAGCGAGTCCGTACCTCCGAGAAGCGGCGCCAGCGCAACGCCGCCATCCGCTCCACCGTCCGCACCGCGACCAAGAAGGTGCTGAAGGCGCTCGAGCAGGGCGACGTCGCCGCGGCCACCGAGCTTCTGCGCCAGGCGACCAGCCGGATCGACAAGGCCAAGAGCAAGGGCGTGCTGAAGGCGAACACCGCTCGCCGGAAGATCAGCCGTCTCGCGCGGCGGGTCGCGCAGCAGGCCCAGCAGGCCTGAGATCGCGCGCGATTCTCTTCCCGAGGCCCGCTTCGCCGGCGGGCTTTCAGCCTTCGAGCGCGACGACGCGCGGGCAGGAGTGCACGAGCGCCCGCGCCCCCCGATCCATCATCCGCACCGCCAGCCTCCGCACCGCCTGTCGGCGGGACGCGTCGAGGCCGAGGAGCGTCTGGGAGGGGAGGTAGTCCTCGCCCTCCTCCACTTCGCGCGTGCACAGCAGCGCGCCCTCGTGCAAGAGGCGCAAGCGGACCTTCGCCCGGATTCGATACACGCCCACGCCCCGCCCATCCCGCTGCGTCGCGGCGGGCGAGGAGACGAGCGAGACGATCTCTCCCTCCACGCGCGAAGGCGAGGAGGGCCCGCCCGCGCCCCCCGAACGTGCGAAGGACTCGGCCAACGCCTCGGCGAAGATCGCACCGGCCTCCGGCTCGCTGGAGCGGTTTTCGAAGACCGGCACGTACACCCTGCCCAACCCCTCCGGTAAGGCGCTTCGGCCCACGGAGAACTGGTATCCGCAGGCTGCGAGCCCGAGCAGGAGGAGCGAGGCGCGCCGCATCATCCCACCACGAAGTTCATCAGGCGGTCCTTGACGAAGATCACCTTGCGGACGGTCTTGCCCTCGAGATGCGGGCGGACCTTCGCATCGGCTTCCGCGGCCGCGCGGACCTCCGCCTCCCCCGCCTCCGCCGGCACCTCCACCTCGCCGCGGAGCTTTCCGTTGACCTGGATGACGTAGCGCCGGCGCTCCTCCACGAGCAGGGCCGGATCCGCCTCGGGCCAGCCGGTCTCGAGCACCGACCGAGAGGCGCCGTAGGCCTCGAGGATCTCCTCGGCGATGTGCGGCGCGACGGGCGAGAGCATGGTGGCCAGCAGGCGGACCGCCTCCGCGAGCGCGGCCTTCTCGGCGTCGGTCTCGGGCTCGATGGGGAGGAGGAAGTTCACCAGCTCCATCATCCGCGCCACGGCGGTGTTCATGGACAGGCGGTCGTAATCCTCCGTCACCACGTGCAGCGTGCGGTGTGCCGCACGCCGGATCTCGAGCGCCCGACCCTCGAACGCGGCCGGCGCCGCAACCCCGGCGTGGGCGTGGTTCTTCCACGCGAGCCGCCACACCCGTTGCAGGAAGCGCGCGCAGCCCTCCACCTTCTCGTTGGACCAGTCGATGTCCTTGTCCGGAGGACCGGCGAACATCACGAAGGTGCGCGCCGCATCCGCACCGTAGCGCTCGCAGATCTCCGTGGCGCCCGCCACGTTGCCCCACCGCTTGGACATCTTCCGCCCATCGGGACCGTTGACGATGCCCTGGTTGATGAGGCGCTTCACCGGCTCCGGCTCCGGGACCATCCCCATCTCGTGCATCACCATGGTCCAGAAGCGGAAGTAGAGCAGGTGCATCGTCGCGTGCTCGGGACCGCCGATGTAGACGTCCACCGGCAGCCAGCGGTCCGCGACCTCGCGCGTGAAGGGGACCTCGTCGTTGTGCGGATCGAGGTAGCGCGCGAAGTACCAGCTCGAGTCGACGAAGGTGTCCATCGTCTCCGTCTCGCGGCGCGCCGGCCCGCCGCACTTCGGGCAGGTGGTGTGGACGAACTCGGGGACCTTGGCCAGGGGCGGCTCGCCGGTGCCTGTGAGCACCTCGGCGACGTTGATCGGCGGGATGCGCACCGGCAGATCCTCGTACGGCACGGAGATGCCCTCGCCCTCGGGATCGCACCGCTCGCAGTAGACGATGGGGATGGGCGTGCCCCAGTAGCGTTGGCGGGAGATGCCCCAGTCGCGCTGGCGGTAGGTCACCGCCGGGCCGCCGAAACCTCCTTCCTCGGCGGCGCGGGCGATGGCCGCGCGCGCCTCCGCCGAGCGCAGCCCCGTGTAGGGGCCGCTGTCGGCCAGCACACCATCCTCGGTGAAGGCGGCCTGCAAGGGCTCGTCGAGCGCGCCCTCCTCCGGTCGGATCACGATGCGCAGCGGCAGGCCATAGACCTGCGCGAACTCGTAGTCGCGCTCGTCGTGGGCGGGCACGCACATCACCGCACCGGTGCCGTAGTCGGCCACCACGAAGTTCGCCGCCCACAGCGGGAGTTTTTCGCCGGTGAAGGGGTGGCGGACCTTCGCCCCGGTATCGATGCCTTCCTTGGGCAGCTCCTCGTCGTGGCGCTTCTTGGCCGCCTTGCGCGCCTGATCCTTGGCGAAGGCCTCCACCGCCGCCCGCCGCTCCGCGGGGACGATGCGCTCGAGGATCGGATGGTCGGGCGCGACGACCACGTAGGTGCAGCCGTAGACGGTGTCGGCGCGCGTGGTGAAGATCTCGATGCGCTCGTCGCTCCCCACCACGTCGAAGAAGAGCTTGGCGCCCTCGCTCTTGCCGATCCAGTTGCGCTGCTTCTTGCGCACCTCCTCGGGCCATTCGGTGAGCTGGTCGAGGCCCTGGAGGAGGCGTTCGGAGTACTGGGTGATGCGGAAGGCCCACTCCGGCATCCGCCGCTTCTCCACCACGTCGCCCGAGCGCTCGCAGAGGCCGTCCTTGACCTGCTCGTTGGCGAGCGCCGTCTTGCAGCCCGGGCACCAGTTGACCTGGGCGTAGCGGCGGTAGACGAGCCCCCGCTCACGGAACTTCAAGAAGAACCACTGGCTCCACTTGTAGGTCTCGGGATCGGAGGTGTTGATCTCGCGCGACCAGTCGTAGGAGAGGCCGAGCCGGCGCATCTCCTTCTTGAAGGTGCGGACGTTCTCGGCGGTGCGCTCGGCGGGGTGGCGCTTGTCGCGGATGGCGGCGTTTTCCGCGGGCAGGCCGAGGGCGTCCCAGCCCATGGGGTGGAGGACGTCGTAGCCGCGGGAGAGGTGCAACCGGGCGATCACGTCGCCGATGAGGTAGTTGCGAACGTGCCCCATGTGCACGTCGCCCGAGGGATAGGGAAACATCTCGAGCACGTAGTATTTCGGCCGCTGGTCGCGGCGGGCGCGGAAGGTTCCGGCCTCGTCCCAGGCCTTCTGCCACTTCGGCTCGGTCACCGCGGGGTCATAGCGTGACATTCGGATCCTCGGATCGGGTCGGT